>DATADT010000486.1:0-3511 GCA_036258355.1 Burkholderiales bacterium | reverse complement strand
GCTCTCGAGCGTGAGCGTGATCGGCAACACGCTCCTTTTGAAGCGCTGGAAACCCGCCAGGGATTGACATGGGATCGACATCGGCCGCGCCGCGCGGGAAAGCGGCGTATCGGTGAAGATGATCCGCCACTACGAAGCGATTGGGCTGCTGTCCAGGGTGGCGCGCACCTCGGCGAACTACCGTCTCTACACTGCGAACGACGTGCACACGCTGCGCTTCATCCGCCGGGCCCGCGACCTGGGGTTCTCCACGGAAGAGATCAAAGAGCTGCTCGGCCTTTGGCGCAACAAGTCGCGCTCCAGCGCCGCGGTGAAGCGGATCGCGGGGAAGCACATCGAAGACCTGAAGCTCAAGATCGCCGAGCTCGAGTCCATGGTGCAGACGCTCGAGCATCTGATCAAGCACTGCCACGGCGACCACCGCCCGGAGTGCCCGATCCTCGACGACCTCGCCGAGTCCGCCGGGAAATGAACTGCGCGGCGCGATGCCAGTCAAACGGGCTCTTGTAGAATCGACGCCGATGGCGCGCAAGCTCCTCCGTCTCGCCCTCCTGCTCGCGATAGCGTTCGCCGTGCCGCTGCAGGGGTTCGCGGCGGCTTCGGCGGGCGTTTGCATGTCCCTTGGCCATCACCAGGCCGGCGACGCTCGCGATGGCCATGGCCATGGTTCGCAGGCTGGACCCGGTTACCCCGTCAACGACGCGGCGGCAGGCGACTTGCATTGCCCGCCCTGCGTGTCGTGTTGTGCCGCTGCGGCGATTGCCCCGGCATTCGAGCCGGCGCTTCCCCAGGTCGTTGCCGCGGTTCCCGAAGCGTCCGTTCAGCAATCCTTCGCCGCCGGCGTGCCCGAGCGGCTCGACCGGCCGCCGCTCGCTCTCTGACGTTTCCAATCGGCGCGGGACGCTGAACGTCCCGCGGATCGCGCATTCGATGCGCGCAACCCGACGTCGAGAGATTCATGAAAAAACGTTTGCTGTTCTTGCCGGCGCTCGTCGTCGCCGGCGCTGCCGCCGCGCAGGGCACGGAGCGGCCGAATCCGAACGACGCTGAAGCCGAAGCGCCGGCGATCGAATATCGCTCAGCCTTCGAGGGCTTCCGGCCTTTCGCCGCCGCGGAGCTGCGGGATTGGCGCAAGGCGAACGAGGAGGTCGGCGCCGCCGGCGGCCACGTCGGCCACCAGCCCCGGCGGGATCCCGGCGCTCGCCCACCCGTGACGGAGCCGTTCGCCGAGCCGCTCGGCCCCGCGGAGGCGGCGCGGATCGCGCGGGCGAACGATCCCGCGCCGCGGGCCGCGCACCACGCGCGCAAAGCCTGGTTCCAGGCGGTCGCGGCCGCGGAGCTGGCGACGCACATGTCCCGGGCGAAAGAAAGCGCGGAAGCGAGCGCCGAGCTCGCCCGGCGCATGGCGGCCGTCGGCAACTTGCCGAAGCTCGCGCAGGCGCGCGAGCAGGTGTTCTACGCCGAAGCGACAGCACAGCTTGCGCGCGCACGCCACCACGCCGCCGCCGCCCGCGAGCGCCTGGTGCGCCTCGTGGGCCTGCCGGCCGAGGACCTCGCCCGTCGCCTTCCCGATCGCCTGCCCGAGCTTCCGCAGGCGGTCGACGGCGGCGGCACGGCCTTGATCCAGGCGCGCTCCGAGGTGCGCGAGGCGTACCACGCCTACCGCACGGCGTTCGACGTCGCGCGGCACTACCGCGACGAAATCGTGCCGCTGCGCAAGCAGATCTCGGAGGAGGTTCTGCTTCGCTACAACGGCATGCTGGCGAGCGCGTTCGAGCTCCTCGCCGACTCCCGGGAGCAGGCGGCGGCGGTGCAGGCGTTCATCGAGGCGCTGCGGGATTTCTGGCTCGCCGAGGCCGACCTGCAGGCGGCGCTCGCCGCTGGGGGGAGCTGACATGACCTCAAGAAGGCAGTTCGTAGGCGGCCTCGTCGGCGCGGCGCTGGTTTCGCGAGTCGGCGCGGCGTCGCTGCCCGAAGCGTCGCTGCGCGATACCCCCGAGATGGCGCCACCGCTCTTCCCGAAGACCGGCCGCCCGTACAACCCGGTCGTCACCTTGAACGGCTGGTCGCTTCCCTGGCGCATGAGGAACGGCTGGAAGGAATTCCACCTCGTCGCCGAGCCGGTGCGGCGCCAGCTCGCGCCCGGCATGAGCGCGCACCTCTGGGGCTACAACGGCCAGTCGCCCGGTCCGACGATCGAGTGCGTCGAGGGCGACAAGGTGCGCATCTTCGTCACCAACAAGCTGCCGGAGCACACCACGGTCCACTGGCACGGGGTCCTGCTTCCGAACGGCATGGACGGCGTCGGCGGTCTCACCCAGCCGCATATCCCGGTCGGCAAGACCTTCGTCTACGAGTTCCAGATGAAGCACCAGGGCACGTTCATGTACCACCCGCACGCCGACGAGATGGCGCAGATGGCGATGGGCATGATGGGCACGCTGGTGGTCCATCCGCGCGACCCGGCGTTCAACCGCGTGGATCGAGACTTCGCCTTCGTCATGGCGGCGTACGAGATCGAGCCGGGGGCCTACACGCCGAAGGTCGCCGAGATGCTCGAATTCAACCTCTGGACCTGGAACAGTCGCGTGTTCCCCGGGATCGATCCGCTCGTCGTGCGGCGCAACGACCGCGTGCGCGTGCGCATCGCCAACCTCACCATGACGAATCACCCCATCCACATCCACGGCCACAACTTCAGCGTGGCGCTCACCGACGGCGGCTGGGTGCCGAAGAGCGTGCGCTGGCCCGAGACGACGGTGGACGTGCCGGTGGGCGCGATCCGCGCCATCGAGTTCGTCGCCGACAACCCGGGTGACTGGGCATTCCACTGCCACAAGTCGCACCACGTCATGAACGCAATGGGCCATAACGTCCCGACCATGATCGGCGTCGATCATCGCGGCGTCGTGGAGCGCATCAACAAGCTCATTCCGGACTACATGCTGATGGGCGAGCGCGGCATGGCCGACATGGGCGAGATGGAGATGCCGCTACCGGACCACACGCTGCCGATGATGACCGGCAGCGGACCCTTCGGCGCCATGGAGAGGGGCGGGATGTTCACCGTGGTGAAGGTGCGCGAGGGCCTTGCGCGCAACGACTACAAGGATCCGGGCTGGTACCAGCACCCGCCCGGCACCGTGGCCTACGAATGGAAGGGCGAAGCGCCTCCCGCGGCGCATCATGCGCCCGCCGAGCCAGCGGGCAGGGAATTCAAGGCCCGCAAACCTTCCGGCCATGCCGGACATTGATCGAAAAGGAGAAGTGCCATGTACTTTCGCAGCGTAGTCGTGGCCGGCGCTCTGGCTGTAGCGGGCGCGGCGTGGAGCCACGGCGACACCCACAAGAGCAGATCGGCGGCGAAGCCTGCGCCGCTCAGCACCGAGGCGCATGCCTTCGGCCGCGCCGGCAATCCGGCCGCTGCCAAGCGAACTATTCGCATAGCAATGGACGACCGCATGCAGTTCGTAGCCGCCTCGCCGCAGGCCGGCCGAGCGACGGATGCCGG
>DATADT010000485.1:0-2329 GCA_036258355.1 Burkholderiales bacterium | reverse complement strand
GTGATCTCGGCGTTCCGGCTGATCGCCAAGATGCCGACCATCGTCGCGATGTCCTACAAGTACTCGATCGGCCAGCCGTTCATCTATCCGAAGAACGACCTCTCGTACACCGCGAACTTCATGCGCATGATGTTCGCCGTGCCGACCGAGGAGTACAAGGTGAACCTGGTGCTGGTGCGCGCGCTCGATCGCATCTTCATCCTGCATGCGGACCACGAGCAGAACGCCTCCACCTCGACGGTGCGCCTGTGCGGCTCCTCGGGCGCGAACCCCTACGCCTGCATCGCGGCGGGCATCGCGTCGCTCTGGGGCCCGGCGCACGGCGGCGCGAACGAGGCCTGCCTTGAGATGCTGGAAGCGATCGGCGACGCTTCCAAGGTCGCCGAGTTCGTCCGCAAGGTGAAGGACAAGAACTCGGGCGTGCGCCTGATGGGCTTCGGCCACCGCGTCTACAAGAACTACGACCCGCGCGCAAAGCTGATGCGCGAGACCTGCCACGAGGTGCTGAACGAGCTCGGCCTGCACAACGACCGTCTGTTCGAGCTGGCGCTCACGCTGGAAAAGGTGGCTCTCGAGGACCCGTACTTCATCGAAAGAAAGCTCTATCCGAACGTCGACTTCTACTCGGGCATCGTGCAGCGCGCCCTCGGCATCCCGGTGGCGATGTTCACCTGCATTTTCTCGCTCGCCCGCACGATCGGCTGGATCGTGCAGTGGCAGGAGATGATCACCGACCCGGAGTACAAGATCGGCCGGCCGCGCCAGCTCTATAAGGGGGCCACGAAACGGGATGTAAAGCCGATCGAAAAGAGGTAATCGTTTCATGCTCAAGGAATTCCTCAACAACTCGTATCTCTTCGGCGGCAACGCGCCGTTCATCGAGGAGCTCTACGAGAAGTACCTCGCCAACCCGCAGTCGATTCCCGAAGAGTGGCGCGACTACTTCGACCGCATGCAGGACTTGCCGGGCGCCATTGACAAGGACGTGGCGCATGCGCCCGTAGTCGAATCGTTTGTCCAGCGCGGGAAAAAGGGAGAGTTTTCCAGTCAAAGGACGATTGCGGCCGAGCCGGTCACGCCGGAGCGCCTGCAGGTCGCGGCGCTGCTGCTGGTCACTGCCTACCGCATCGCCGGCGCCCGCTGGGCGACGGTGGATCCGCTGAAGCGCATGCCGCGCCCGAACATTCCCGAGCTCGAGCCAGCGTACTACGACCTCAAGGAAGCCGACCTCGACCAGGTCGTGAACGCGGGTTCCTTTGTAGGTCTGGAGAGAGTGTCCTTGCGTGTGCTGGTACAGGCGCTTCGGGACACCTACTGCCGCAACATCGGCTTCGAGTACATGTTCATCTCCGACCGCGCGCAGCGCCAGTGGATTCAGGAGCGAATCGAGCCGTTGCGCGGCGCGCCGAAGGTCACGCCCGCCGAGCAGAGGCGCCTGCTGCAGAAGCTCACCGAGGCCGAGCACCTCGAGCGCTACCTGCATACGCGCTATGTCGGGCAGAAGCGCTTCTCGCTCGAGGGCGGGGAGAGCCTGATTCCTTCGATCGACGAGCTGATCCAGCGCGCCGGCGGCGCGGGCGTGCAGGAGACCGTGATCGGCATGGCGCACCGCGGGCGGCTCAACGTGCTCGTCAACGTGCTCGGCAAGATGCCGAAGGATCTGTTCCTCGAGTTCGAAGGCAAGAGCCCGCTGGAGCTTCCCTCGGGCGACGTCAAGTACCACAACGGCTACTCCTCCGACATCTCGACTGCGGGCGGGCCGATGCATCTCTCGCTCGCCTTCAACCCGTCGCACCTCGAGATCGTGAACCCGGTGGTGGAAGGCTCGGTGCGCGCGCGCCAGCGCCGCCGCGACGACAAGACCGGCGACCAGGTGCTGCCGATCCTGGTGCACGGCGACGCCGCGTTCGCCGGGCAGGGCGTGGTGATGGAAACGCTGAACCTGTCGGGTACGCGCGGATACGGTACGGGCGGGACTGTCCATCTCATTGTAAATAACCAGATCGGCTTTACGACCTCCGACCCGCGCGACACGCGCTCGACGATCTACTGCACCGACGTGGCGAAGATGGTCGAGGCGCCGATCTTCCATGTGAACGGCGACGACCCCGAGGCGGTGCTGTTCGTGACGCGCCTCGCGCTCGACTTTCGCCAGACCTTCCACAAGGACGTGGTAATCGACATCGTGTGCTTCCGCAAGCTCGGCCACAACGAGCAGGACGAGCCGGCGGTGACGCAGCCGCTGATGTACAAGAAGATCGCCCAGCATCCCGGCACGCGCAAGCTCTACGCCGACAAGCTCGCCACCCAGGGCGTGGTCAAGGAATCC
>DATADT010000484.1:0-4090 GCA_036258355.1 Burkholderiales bacterium | reverse complement strand
TGGACCGTGAAGTGGGGCATGACCCTTCCCGGCGCCACCTACGAGAACACCGTCGACAACCGCGCCTGGCAATGAAGGACGGGAGCCGCGCATGAGAACGGTCAAGGCATCGATGATGAACGCGATCCACGACCTGCCGCTGCTCGTGGCGCGGGACGCCGGCTTTTTCGCCGACGAGGGGCTCGACGTCGAGATCCTGCGCACGCCGGGGTCGGGCCAGCGCGACTCGGATCACCAAGCGCTGCGCGCCAACGTATTCGACCGCACCATGGAGGCGCTCTACGACCGGGGCGCATGCGACAACTTCCGCATGTGCGAGTGGGGCGTGATGAAGCGCGCGGTGGAGTCCAACGTCAAGGCCGGCCACCGCCCGGCGAAGATCGTCGCGCTCGGCTCGGCGATGTCGACTTTCGCCGTCGTCACCGATCCCAAGACCGGCATCTACGAGCCCGAGCAGCTGAAGAGCCAGAGCGTAGCGGTGAGCCCGTTCAACGGCTCGCACTTCACCACGCTCAAGCTGCTGGAAGGCTTCCTCAACCGGGAGCAGATCAAGACCGTCTTCGCCGGCACGATGAAGGAGCGCATCGAGGCGCTCGAGCGGGGCGAGGTCGCCGCGGCGAGCCTGATGGAACCGTGGATCAGCATCGCCGAAAAGCGCGGACTGCGCGTGCTGATGGAGTCGCATTCGACGCGCAGCGAGGCCGCCGGCGACCAGCTCGACGGCCCGACGCTCGCAGCCATGTTCCGCGCCGAAGCCGAAGCGGCGAAGGCGATCCAGAAGCACCCCGAGCGCTACGCGCACTACCTTATCGAGGAGGCGGGCGGCCTGCTCGAGCTCGCCGACCTCAAGCTCGAGCGCATTCTGAACGCCCCGCCCGCACCGTATACGCGCGAGCGCTTCGAGCACACCTACCAGTGGACGCTCGGCTGGAGCCTGGTCGCGCCCGGCGCGACCTACGAGAACACCGTCGACAACCGGGCCTGGCAATAAGTCACCGCACTGCCTCCAGGAACTGAATGAGGCGCGGCACGGCGGCGGGCTCGGTCTGCGCCTCGGGCAGCGCGTCCCAGTATTGCGACTTCGGCAGGCATTCCTCGAGGTAGCGCGCCGCAGAAGTGGCGTGCGACTCGTCGCGCCCCGGGACGATGTACGCGGGGATGTCGAGCGCGAGGAGCTCCTCGGGCTCGGCGCCGGGTGAAGTGTCGCGGTCGAAAAGGCCGTCGCGCATGCTGCGCACGATCGCCTTGTACTTCTCCGGGTCGAGCTTGACGTAGGCGGCGGCGAACGCGCTGTCGCGCCGGATCACCGAGGCCCATGGCCCGCCGCGCGGGTCGGCATTGAACGCCCTGCCTTCCTTCATCACCACCTTGATCACTTCGGCAAGGCCGGAGCGCTCGACGAAGGCGAGGTGCTCGGAGAAGCGCTGGTGCGCCCGGATGCGGTACTTCGCGCCGCCCACCGGCCACCAAAGGATGAGGCTGCGCGTCGCCGCGGGATAGGCGACGGCGAAGGCGAGCGCGCAGGAGCATCCCATGCAGCCGCCAATGACGTGCGCGGAGCCGATGTCGAGGTGCTCAAGGAGCGCCTTGCCGTGCGCGGCGTAGTCGCGCCATGCGACGGCCTCGACCCGCCCGCCCGACTCGCCGCATTCGCGCCGGTCGAACGCGATGCAGCGGAACTTCCTCGGCAGATGCTCGAGAAACCGGATGCGCTCGTACACGCCCGCTACGCGCCATTTCTCGATGGTCGCATCGAACCCGCCGGGCGCGTACATGAGGAGCGGCGGGCCTTCGCCGAGCAGTTCGTAGCGCGTCGCGATGCCGTCGACGACCGCGCTAGCCACGCTGGCCCTTGATCTGGCGGCCGGCGCGCACGTCCTCGGCGTACGCGCTCAGCGCATCATGCGCGATCTTCGCCACGTTCGCATACTGCTCGAGCGGCGACTCGAGATAGCCGATCGCGGCGAGCGCCATGCGCATGCGACCGTCGAGCCACGGACCGCCGCCGAGGCCGCCGATTACGGGGATGCTGACCGCGTGCGCCACCGCTTCGCCGGCGACCGGCCCGGAGTGCCTGAAGTCGAGGAGCGAGGCGCCCGCGTCCTCGAGGCGCTTCGCGTGGTCGACGAGCATCGCCGGGTCGTCCTTGCCGCCGTGGAACTCGGCGAACACCGGGACGCCCGCGCGCACCACGCCGCGCACGAGCTCCGCCGAGCCGAGGATCTTCACCATCTCGGCGCCGCACTCCTGCAGGCGCAGCGCCGCGTCGACGTTCTGCTCGTGCGCAGGAAGGTCGGCGCTGACGAGCGCGCGCCTGACGCCGCGGCTCACCGCCTTGCACACCACCATCATCTCCTCGAGGCTGATCTCCTCGGGCGCCTGGCCCCAGAGATTCACGCCGACGCTTTCGCCGACCGACACGATGTCGACGCCCGCGCGGTCGGCGATCTGCGCGATCTGGTAGTCCCAGGCCACCACGCCGACGATCTTGCGTCCCTCGCGTTTCATGCGCTGCAGTTCGGGAAATCTGGCCACGCGAAATGCTAGCATCTCGCTCCCATGGTGATAGACATCCACGGCCACTACACCACCGAGCCGGCGGCGCTCCTAGCGTTCCGCGACAAGCAGCTCGCCGGGCTTGCCGACCCGATGCGCAACCCGGCGACCGATGAACTCAATATTTCCGATGAAGAGCTTGTGCGCAGTGTCCAACCGCAAATCAAGCTTCAGAAAGAGCGCGGCTCGGACCTCACCATCTTCTCGCCGCGCGCCGCCGGCATGGCGCATCACGTCGGCACGGAAGAGACCGGCGTCGTCTGGTCGCGCATGTCGAACGACCTGATCCACCGGATCTGCATGCTCCTGCCCGACAACTTCGCGCCGGTGGGCCAGCTGCCCCAGCACCCCGGCGTGCCGCCCAAGCACTGCATCCCGGAGCTCGAGCGTCTGGCAAAGCTCGGCTTCGCCGGCGTGAACCTCAATCCTGATCCCGCGGGCGGCTACTGGACCGACCCGCCCCTCACCCACAAGTGGTGGTACCCGCTGTACGAGAAGCTCTGCGAGCTCGACATGACGGCGATGATCCACGTCACCTCCTCGTGCAACCCGGCGTTCCACTACACCGGAGCGCACTACATCAACGGCGACACCACCGCGTTCATGCAGCTCATCCAGGGCGACCTCTTCAAGGACTTCCCGACGCTGCGCTTCGTCATTCCGCACGGCGGCGGCGCGGTCCCGTTCCACTGGGGGAGGTACCGCGGCCTCGCGCAGGAGATGAGGAAGCCGCTCCTCAAGGACCATCTGCTCGGGAACGTCTTCTTCGACACCTGCGTCTATCACCTGCCCGGGATCGAGCTCATGCTCAAGGTGATCCCGGTGGACAACATCCTCTTCGCCTCCGAGATGCTGGGCGCGGTGAAGGGCGTCGATCCCGAGACCGGCCACAACTACGACGACACCAAGCGCTACTTCGACCAGCTGAAGTGGCTGGGCGAGCAGGACCGGCGCAAGATTTTCGAGGGCAACGCGAGGCGCGTTTACCCGCGGCTCGACGCACGCCTCAGGAAGAAATCGTTACACGCTTAGTAAGGCGACGACGTCGCGCGCCGGAGACGCTGCCTCGCCAAGCCCTTGTACCGCCGGTTCGACGCGCGCCTGGCACGCCACTTGCACGGCGTCGGCACAACACGCGTCCCAGGGGATTCCCCATGAGCTCCATAGTTCGCGAGCGGCGAAGGGCCTTCCTGCTGTTTCTCGGCGCCTGCTTCGTCGCACTTATGACCGCGCTGCCGATTGTCACGGCGCAGGCGCAGAGAGAGGTAGCGAAGAAAGAAACGTCGTCTGCCGCCGCCGGCCCGTCGGCGGACACGCCCGACTTCGACCGCACCGACCGCAACAGGGACGGCATCGTGGACAAGTCCGAAGCCGGCGGAGTGCCGGGGCTCTCGGCCAACTTCGAGCGCGCCGATCGCAACAAGGACGGCAAGCTTGACCGCGAGGAATTCGCGGCGGGGCTGCGTATCCTCGAGGTACGCAGATAGATGGCTCTGGAGCTTCGGCTGGCGCCGGATGAAAACCGTGCCGCTCG
>DATADT010000483.1:0-4360 GCA_036258355.1 Burkholderiales bacterium | reverse complement strand
GGCGTGAGGACCAGCACCGCGCCGACCGAGCGGTCCTCGAGGATCGTCTCGAGCCGGTCGCACTGCGGAAAGTCGAAGCGCTCGGCGAACTTGCGCCTTCGCTCTGCGGAAGGGCTGAAGGCATAGGCGACCTGCACGCGGTCCTTGAGGTCGAGCAGGCTCTTGGCGTGAGGAGTCACGGCCATTCCCAGGCCGACGATGCCAACCCGGATCACTTGAACCCGTAGAGCTCGGCCGGGTTGTCGACCAGGATCTTCCTGCGCGTCTCCTCGATCGGCGCCCAGTCGAGCAGCAGGTCGAGCAGGTCCTCGTCCGCCAGCCGCTTCTCCTTGGGCACGGACGGATGCGGCCAGTTCGACGCCCACAGCATGCGCTCCGGCGCCTTCTTCACCAGATCCTTTGCCAGCTTGCCGACGTCCTCGTACTTCGGCGGGCCGCTCTTCGAGGTCTCATACGGCGCGGAGAGCTTGACCCAGCAGCGCCCGGTGTCCACAAGATTAAAGAGGGAGCGAAAAGCAGGCGAATCGGTGCTTACCGGCTCAAGGAATTTCCCGGTGTGGTCGATGACGAACTTGCCGGGTAGTCGCTTGATCTGCGCTTCGTACTTCGGCAGTTCGCGGCCGTCGAGCTGGATGTTGGCGTGCCAGCCGAACGGGTGCACGCGCGCCATCACCTGGTCCATGACATCGAAGCCGAGCGTGCCGCCGTGCAACGTCATGATCCGCACCGCGCAGATGCCCGCCTTCGTCAGGCGATCGAGCTCGGCGTGCGAGACGTTGGGCATCACGACCGCGACGCCTTTGGCGTTCTTGCCGAGCTTCTTGATGGAGTCGACCGTGACGCGGTTGTCGTCCTTGTAGGCGTTCGGCTGCACGACGATGACACGCTCGAGGCCGAGGCGCTTCTGCATCGCGCGATAGTCCTCCACCGGGAAATGGCCGGGCAGGAAGGTGCCGGGTGCGCCCGGCACCGCCTGGTCGTAGAAATGCATGTGGGTGTCGCACGCACCCTTGGGCACGCGGATTTTCATTTCTTCTTGCCTTTCTTGGCCGGCTTCTTGGGCGCGGCCGGATTCGGCACTTCCTCGGCGGTGCAAAAAATCCCGCCCTGATGGGTCTCGGCGATCACATCACTGCTCGGTTTCTCTTTCTCGAGAACTTGTTGGGCAAAAACCTCCGAGTCGTCCTGCGGGCGGTATCCCAGGCGGAACGCGTTCGAGTTGTCGTACCAGGCGCGCTTGTTCCTCGAGATGCCATAGACGATCTCGAACTTGATGTCGGGATGCTCGATCCCGATCGACACGAGCTGCGCGAGATCCCGCGGGCTGAACCAGATCGAAAGCCGCCGCTTGTCGATCGGCATCGGGTTCACGTTGCCGATGCGCATCATGAAGACCTCCATGCCGTACTTGTCGGCGTAGAGGCTGCCGAGCGCCTCGCCGAACACCTTCGACACGCCGTAGCGGCTGTCGGGTTTCGGGTAAACGCGGTGGTCGATGGTCTGGTCGCGGCGGTAGAAGCCGACCGCGTGGTTGCTCGTCGGAAAGAGGATGCGCTTCACGCCGTTCCTGCGCGCGGCCTCGAACACGTTGTAGCAGCCGATGATGTTCGCCTGGAGGATAGCCTCCCACGGGCCTTCGACCGAGTAGCCTCCCAGATGCACGATCGCGTCGACCCCTTTGGTGATGCGCAGCGCATCCGACATCTTCGTGATGTCCGCCTTCACGAAGGTCTGCCCCTTTGGCGGTTTGAGCGGCCGCCGGTCGGAAAGCCGTAGCTTGTACTTGCCGGCGAGCTCGTGGCTCAGATGCGTGCCGACGTCGCCGGTTGCGCCGGTGATGAGGACGGTCTTCACACGATTCTCCCTATGAGGTCGTTGAACTGCGCCGCGCGCTCGAAGTACACCGAGTGCCCGGCTTGGGGAACCCGTGCCGCGCTTCCTTTGGGTGCGAGCCGGCCGAGCGCCGGCCCCGCCGCGGGCGGAAACACCCAGTCTTCGTCGCCGGTGATGAAGAGCACCGGCATCGGCAGCTGCGCGAGAAGCGCAGGCGGCTGCTTGCGCAGCCCGCGGATACGAACGCGCACTTCCTCGCGGAAAGACGCCGGCGCCATTTCCGAAATCTGCCAGTAAAGCTGCGCCAGCGCCGGCTGCTCGCGCGCCATGCGCTCTCCGGACGCGGGGTGGATGCCGCGCGACTGCAGTTCTGCCAGGGCTTCGGGCGAACGACGTACCCACTGCTGGATTTCCGTGTTTTCCAGTTGATTGAAGTCCAGCTTGCCGGAAGTCGAAGCCATTACGAGGGCGCGAACGTTCTCGGGCTCGCGCAGCGCGTAATCGAGGCAGGCCCAGCCGCCCATGGACTGCGCGACGAGGGCGACGTTCTTGAGATCCAACTCCTGAACCAGAGCAGCGAGATCGTCGGCGTAAGCGTCCGGCGCGGTTGAGCCGGGCACGGCGCTCGACGGCGGAAAACCGCGGTGAGCGAAGATGACGCAGGTGCGTGCCGGCGCGAAGTGCGCTACCTGCTGCCACCAGGAAAGGTGGTTGCCTCCCAGGCCGTGCGCGAATACGACCGCCGGCCCTCTGCCGAACACTTCGTAGTAGATTTCCGCGCCGTTTCGACGCAGCTTCATCTCTTGATAAGGCTTTTGCGTGTCCAGTGCTCGGCGTTGACCGCGCCTTTCGGAATCTTCCCGCGCGCGATCTCGGCGGCCTGGGCCACGGTCTCCATGGACTGGTGCTCGATCGCCGGAGCCGTGAGACCGGCGGTGTGCGCGGTCGCGATCACGTCGGGCCGCGCCGCGAGCCGCGGCGTCGGCATCTGGTCCGGCGCGCGTCCGACGTCCATCGCGCAGCCGGCGAGCTTCCCGGAACCGAGCGCGGCTTCGAGCGCCGCTTCGTCCACCAGGTTGCCGCGCGACACGTTGATGAGATACGCGCCCTTTTTCATCTTGTCCAAGGCCTGGGCATCGATCAGGTTTTCGGTCTCCGCGGTCGCGACGGCGAGCGGCACGACGAAGTCGGACTGTTTCAGCAGTTCGTCGAATGGCGCCTGCTCGATGCCTTTGACGTAGGGATCGTTGACCAGCACGCGCATGCCGAGCGCCTTGGCGAGCCGCACGACTTCCTTGCCGATCGCGCCGTAGCCGATGACGCCGAGCGTGCTGCCTTTGAGCTCTTTGCCCATGGCGGCCTTTGGAACCCGCCCCGCCCGGTATTCGATCGTCGATCGTGTGATGCCGCGTGAAAGGTCAACGAGAAAACCGAGAACCATCTCGCTCACGGAGGTAACGAACCCGGCGCTTGCCTGGGTCACGAGGACGCCCGCCTTGCTCGCAGCGGCGACATCGACGTTGCGGATGTCGATCGCGCACCGCAGAAAGGCGATGAGACGCGGCAGGCGCTGGAAAAAAGCGGCGGGCGCGGGCGACTGGCGGTAGGAGACGATCAGGTCGCAATCCTTCGCCGCTGCGATGAGTGCTTCTCCTTCCAGAGGAGAGGACGTCTCATTCAGTTTGACGTCGCCCACCGTCCGCAAGCCCGCCAAGGCGCGCTCGCCGTAATACAGAGCCATCGCCGCCGGCGAATGCGTCAGCAGGATCTTCAAGCAGCTTTTTTCTGGTCGGCCGCCAGCTTACGGTAGCGCTCGAGCGAGCGCGTGAGATGCCGGCGCATCGCCTCGCGCGCGCCCCGGGGGTCGCCGCTTTCGATCGCCTGGTAGATCCTGCGGTGCTCTTCCTGGATGAGCGCAAGGTAGGCCCGCTCGCCGCCCATGCGCTCCGGCAGCCCGCTCACGGTGCGCCGCGGGATGAGGTGGCGGCCGATGAACTGCAGGAAGCGCGGGAATTCCGGGTTGCCGGTGGCTTCCGCGATCGCGCGGTGGAACGCGAGGTCCTCGTCCACCGCCGAGCGGCCGGCCGCGCTTGCTTCCTCTATCGAATTCAGGGCGTTCAAGATGGTGCGGACGTGGGCTCTCGTGGCGCGCTCGGCGGCAAGGCCTGCCGACTCGATCTCCACCCCCAGACGCAGCTCCATCACCGCGAGGATATCGTCGAGCGACTGCATGCGCTCGGGCTCGATGCGAAACGGCGCCCGCTGCGGCTCGGCCGAGACGAAAGCCCCCACGCCCTGGCGCGTGACCACCAGCCCCTCGGCGCGCAGCGCCGCGACCGCCTCGCGCACCACCGTGCGGCTCACCCGCGCCGCACGGGTCAACGCATGCTCGGTCGGGAGCCTTGCGCCGGGAGCGAGGCGGCCGCTCTTGATCTCCTCGGCGAGCTGCTCGAAGAGCCGCCGCGACAGCTTGCGCTCGGCGGCAACGGGGCGGATGCGCATCTTGCGGCGAGCCTTGACGGAAAAC
>DATADT010000482.1:0-3734 GCA_036258355.1 Burkholderiales bacterium | reverse complement strand
GCAGGCTCGCGCTGCTTGCCGATCCTTTCGGCAACGGCTTCTGCCTGATCGAGTTTACCGGCCGCGGCTACGACGAGATCGCGCTCTCAGGCCGGCAATGAGGCGAGCGGGCTCACCCGGTCGTCCCTGGGCGGCGGCGTGTGGGCGACGTTCATCACCATCGAAACGGTAGTGAAGTAGCCGAGAAGCCCGAGCATGTCGACGACGCCCTGCTCGCCGAACTCCTGCACCGCACGCCGGTAGGTAAGCTCGCTTACGCCTTTGGTCCGGAGGAGCTCGGTGCAAAAGTCGTAGGCGATTTCCTCGTCTGCCGCCATCGTGTGCGGCCGGCGACTTTCGGCAAGGCTCGCTATGGTTTCCGGCTTGACCCCCGCGTCGAGCGCGAGCGTCACGTGCACGAACCACTCGAACTGCTGGGTCCATTGACGCGAGACGACCAGCACCACAAACTCGCTGATCCACGGTTGCAGCGAGCTGTGAAAGCGCAGGTACTCGCCCACCTTCTGCAGCCGGTCCATGAGCTGCGGGCTGCGCAGCAGCGGGATGAACGGCCCCTTGACTCCGCCGCGCGGCCCGGCGGCAAGCGCCTGCGCCGCCTCTCTTTGCGCGGGCGTCATGGTTGCAGAATCGAGAGGGGGCATGCGGTCTGCGTCAGTCACGGCTTCTCCTTTCCAGTCGGCTTCACCGCGAGCGCGATCGCGCTGAGTACGAGCAATCCGCAAGCGACGACGAGCGCGGTCGAAAAGTCGCCTTGCGGGTCCGCGAGAGCGCTCACGCTCAGCGGGCCGACGATCTGGCCGGCCGCAAACGCCGCGGTCATGGCGCCCATCAGCGCCGGCGCGTCGGCGCCCGCCACCTGCCGCGCCTCTTGCATGCCGGCCATGGTGATCACCATGAAGGTGCCGCCCACGAGGATCGCCGCGATCACGACGCCGCTTAGGCTAGGTAGCGCCACCGGCGCGGCAACGCCCGCGGCCATCGTCGCCATCGCGAGTATCCAGACGCGGCGATTGCCCACGACCCGGGCGATGAGAGCCACCAGCAGGGTCGACGCGGCGGCGGTCAGGCCGAAGAGCGGCCATGCCCAGCCGAAGATCGCGGCGTCGGAGGCCGCCTGCCTTGCCATCACCGGCACGAAGGTCGCCGGGATGATGTAGCCGTAGCCGAACGCGCCATAGCAGAGAACCAGGCGCAGCCTGCCGAGGGTCCAGGTGTGGCGGCCCGGACGGGCGGTCCTGGCCGGCGCCGGCCCTGCGTCGTCGCCCAGCAGAGGCCATACCAGCATCGCCAAGAGGAGGGCCGCGAGGCCGAGGCTGACCCAGGCTTGCGCCGAGCTCGCGCCCACGCGCATCAGGACGAGGGACATGCCGCCGGCGAGGGCGATGCCGCAACCCACGCCGGTGAAGACCGCACCGCCGAGGAGCGGCTTGCCGAGCGCCGTCAGCCGCTCCAGGCACCAGGACGAGACGTGGATCAGCGCCCAGGCGCTCGCGACGCCCGCGAGCGTCCTGAGGAGGAGCCAGGCGACGAACTGCTCGGCGAGGCCCATGCCGAGGGTGGCGAGCCCGATCGCGACCAGCGAGGCGCGGATCGCCGGCTGCGCGCGCACCGGATGCACGGTCGCCCACAGCGCGCCAGCAAAGTAGCCGATGTAGTTCGCCGAAGCGAGCCAGCCGCCCTGCGCGATGGACAGCCCCGCGTCGTCCTGCATCATTGGCAACACCGGGGTGAAGGCGAAGCGGCCGATGCCCATCGCCACGGCGAGCGCCATCAGGCCGGCGGCCGCGACGCCCGCCGCAGGGTGCGCTTGCGCCCGGACTTGCATCTCCATCGGCGTCACTGTACGTTGGATCCGGGTTTTTGATAAATGAATAATCGAGAACATTCCGTTC
The DNA here is from genome assembly GCA_036258355.1 of Burkholderiales bacterium. Taxonomy (GTDB): domain Bacteria; phylum Pseudomonadota; class Gammaproteobacteria; order Burkholderiales; family SG8-39; genus SCGC-AG-212-J23. The sequence goes on along the minus strand of DATADT010000482.1, from coordinate 1,842 downwards.
TCGATTCGTGAACGATGGACCTGGTCGAGCTCAGGATCTTCAAGGCGGTCGCCGAGCACGGCGGCGTCACCAAGGCGGCCGCGGCGCTACACCGCGTGCAATCGAACGTCACCACGCGCGTCAAGCAGCTCGAGCAGCGCCTCGGCGCGAGGCTCTTCAACCGTCAAGGGCGCAAGCTGGTGCTTTCATCCGAGGGCAGGGTGCTCCTCGCCTACGCCGAGCGCCTTCTGCGCCTGTCGTCCGAGGCGCAGGCCGCGCTGAAGGGGCATGCGCCGCACGGCTTGTTCAGGATCGGCGCGCTGGAAAGCACCGCCGCGACCCGGCTGCCGCCGGTGCTGGCGCGCTACCACCGCGCCTACCCGGCGGTGCGGCTGGAGCTCGTCACCGGGACGAGCGGCGCGCTCGTGGACAAAGTGCTGCGCGAGGAAGTGGAAGCCGCCTTCGTCGCCGAGCCGTTCCCGAGCCGCAACCTAGAGCTCCAGCACACCTTCACCGAAGAGCTCGTGCTGATCACGCCCAAGAGCCACCCGCGCGTGCGCGCGCCCGGCGATCTCGCGCAGCGCACGATCCTCGGTTTCGCTACCGGATGCTCTTACCGGCGCCGCCTCGAGACCTGGCTTGGCCGCTCGAGCGTGGTCGCGGAGCGCGTGATGGAGTACGGCTCGTACCACGCGATCGTCGCGTGCACCGCCGCGGGCAGCGGGATCGCGTTGGTACCGAGATCGGTGCTGCGCCTGGCAGGCGCGGAGGCGCAGGTCGCGGTGCATCCGCTGCCGCCGAAGGTGGCGCATGCCAGGACGATGCTGGTGTGGCGGCGCGGCCACCAGTCGAGCGCGCTCGAGGCGTTGCGCAAGGAACTGGATTGAGGATCTACGGCGTCGACTTCACCTGCGCTCCGCGCAAGGCGAAGCCGATCACCGTCGCAACAGGTTTCCTCGCCGGAAGCATTCTTGAGATCGGGAAGGTGCAACGGCTCGAGAGCTTCACCGCGTTCGAGGACTTCCTGGCGCGACCGGGCCCGTGGATCGGCGGCTTCGATTTTCCGTTCAGCCTGCCGCGCGAGCTGGTGCGCGACCTCGGCTGGCCGCAGGACTGGCAAGCGCTCGTGGCGCATTGCGCCGGCATGACCAGAGTTGAGCTTCGGGCCGCGCTGAATGCGTATCGCAACTCACGCCAACCCGGGAAAAGGTACGCCCATCGCGTCACCGACCACCCCGCAGGCTCTTCGAGCCCGATGAAGCTGGTCAATCCTCCGGTCGCGCTGATGTTCCACGAGGGCGCTCGCCGACTCGCCGCATGCGATGTGCATATGCCCGCCTTGCGGGACGGGACTCCTTCAAAAATCGCCCTCGAAGCGTATCCCGGCTTGCTCGTACGCAAGCATCTCGGCATCCGCGCTTCCTACAAGAGCGACACGCGACGCGAGCAAACGGCCGCCCGGGCCTTGGTCAGGAAAAGAATTCTTCGGGCCTTGCGGGTGGGTCAGCCCTTGGCGATCGGTCTCGAGCTGCCACGCCGACTCGAAAAGGAGATCGTTGCCGATGGCTCGGGTGACCTCCTCGACGCGGTGATCTGCGCTGCGCAAGCGGCGTGGGGGTGGATGCGGCGCGACGCGAACTTCGGGCTGCGGGCTGACGCGCCTGCCGGCGAAGGATGGATAGTTACTGCTGGATAGTCATTGCTTAGGTACCGGCACGAGCGTGTAGCCCTTGGCTTCCATGCAGAACTGCGCGAGGCGGTTTTCCTCCAGCATCTGGTAGCCGTAAGGGTCGGCCATCGGGCTGTTAGGCCAGACCGTCACGCTGCGCCCATAGGGGTCGCGCGCGAAAGCCGGGCCCCACA
>DATADT010000481.1:0-12264 GCA_036258355.1 Burkholderiales bacterium | reverse complement strand
GGGCTTCCGATGATGGAGTGCAAGAAGGCGCTCGCCGAGACCGGCGGCGACCTGAAGAAGGCCGAGGAGCTGCTGCGCGTAAAGAGCGGCGCCAAGGCGACCAACGCTGCCGGGCGCATCGCCGCGGAAGGCGTGATCGGTTCCTACCTCGCCGGGGATGCGAAGCTGGGCGCGCTGGTCGAGCTCAACTGCGAGACGGACTTCGTCGCCAAGAACGACGATTTCGTCGCTTTCGCCCGCTCGCTCGCCGAGCTCGCGGCCACCCGCGATCCGGGCACCCAGGAGGAGCAGAACCGCCAGGCGCTGGTCCAGAAGCTGGGCGAGAACATCACGATCCGGCGCTTCAAGCGCATGCAGGCGAAGGGCAGGCTCGCTCTCTATGTACACGCCGGGAGCAAGATCGGCGTGCTGGTCGACTGCGAGGGACCCGAGGAGGTCGGCAAAGACGTGGCGATGCACGTCGCTTTCGCCAAGCCGGCTTATATGAACAAAGCGGAGATCCCACAAGAGACGATGCTCGAGGAAAGAAGGATCCAGGAAGCGCGCGCGCGGGAATCCGGCAAGCCCGCCGAAATCGCCGCCAAGATGGCCGAAGGCGCGCTCAATAAGTTCCTCAACGAGAAGACGCTGCTCGGGCAGCCGTTCGTGCGCGACGACAAGCAGACCGTGGAGAAGATGCTCGCCGCCAAGAAGGCCAAGGTGCACGCCTACGCGTTCTTCGTGGTGGGCGAGGGCATCGAGAAAAAGTCGACCGATTTCGCCGCCGAGGTAATGGCGCAGGCCGGAAAGGCGCATTGACTCCGAAATACAAACGGGTGTTGCTCAAGCTGTCGGGCGAGGCGCTGATGGGCGACGACCCGTTCGGCATCAACCGGCAGACGATCGAGACGATCGTCGGCGAGCTGGCGCAGGTGTCGCGCCTCGGGGTCGAGCTCGGCATCGTGATCGGCGGCGGCAACATCTTCCGCGGCATCGCGCCCGGCGCGGCAGGCATGGACCGCGCCACGGCCGATTACATGGGAATGCTCGCCACGGTGATGAACGCGCTCGCACTCTCGGATGCGATGCGCCAGGCCGGGATCGCGAGCCGCGTGCAGTCGGCGCTCAACATCGAGCAGGTGGTCGAGCCTTATATCCGCGGCAAGGCGATCCGCTATCTCGAGGAAGGCAAGGTGGTGATCTTCGCGGCGGGCACCGGCAATCCGTTCTTCACCACCGATACGGCGGCGGCGCTACGCGGCAGCGAGATGGGCGCCGAGATCGTGCTAAAAGGCACAAAAGTCGACGGCGTGTATACCGCCGATCCGAAGCGCGATCCCCGCGCCGAGCGCTACGCAAAGATAAGCTTCGACGAGGCGATCGCGCGCAACCTGCGCGTGATGGATGCCACAGCGCTCACGCTTTGCCGCGACCAGAAGCTGCCGATTGCGGTGTTCAGCATTTTCAAGCCCGGCGCGCTGCGCCGCGTGGTGCTGGGTGAGGACGAAGGCACGCTGGTTCACGTATGATGGCGGTGAGGTCGCTATGGTAATCGCAGAGCTCAAGAAGACGACGGAGCAGAAGATGGACAAGAGCGTCCAAGCGTTCAAGGCAGACCTGGCGAAGGTGCGCACCGGCCGCGCGCACACCGGCCTGCTCGATCACATCACGGTCGACTACTACGGCACGCCGACGCTGCTTAACCAGGTCGCCAAGGTGGTGCTGATCGACGCGCGCACCATCGGCGTCACGCCGTTCGAGAAAAAGATGGCGCAGGCGATCGAGAAGGCGATCCGCGATTCCGACCTCGGCTTGAACCCCGCCTCGAGCGGCGAGACCGTGCGCGTGCCGATGCCGCCCCTCACCGAGGAGCGACGCAAGGAGCTCATCAAGGTGGTGAAGCACGAAGCCGAGAACGCGCGCGTCGCGGTGCGCAATCTGCGCCGCGACGCCATCCACCAGCTCAAGGAAGCGCTCAAGAAGCACGAGGTCTCGGAGAACGACGAGCGCCGCGCGCTCGACGAGATGCAGAAGATGACCGACCGCCACGTCGCCGCGATCGACCGGCTGCTGCAGGAAAAGGAGAAGGAGCTGCTCGCGGTATGACGCCGACGACCCACGAGCCGAGCTCCACCCGCGAGCTCCCGAGCACAGCCGAGCTGCCGCGCCACGTGGCCATCATCATGGACGGCAACGGCCGCTGGGCGCAGCGCCGGCGCCTGCCGCGGATCGCGGGACACCGGCGCGGCGTCGAGGCGGTACGCGCCACCGTGCGCGCGTGCGCCGAGCGCGGCATCGAGTACCTGACGCTGTTCGCCTTTAGCTCCGAGAACTGGCGTCGCCCGGCGGAGGAAGTGGCGCTGCTCATGAAGCTGTTCAAGAGCGCGCTCGAGAACGAGGTGGAGAAGCTCCATGCGAACGGCGTGCGCCTCAAGGTGATCGGGGACACGCGGCGCTTCGATCCGAAGATCAGGGCGTTGATCGAGCGCGCCGACGAGCTCACCGCGCAGAACAAGCGCCTTACCCTCACCGTCGCCGCCAACTACGGCGGCCGCTGGGACATGCTGCAGGCGATGACCCAGCTGCTGAGGGAAAGGTCGTTTTCGCTCGATGAGGTGGACGAAGACCTAATTACGCCCTACCTCGCGATGAGCTACGCGCCCGAGCCGGACCTCTTCATCCGCACCGGAGGGGAGCAGCGCATCAGCAACTTCCTGCTGTGGCAGCTCGCGTACACCGAGCTCTACTTCACCGACCTGCTGTGGCCTGACTTCGACGCCGCGGCGCTCGACGAGGCGATCGCCTCGTACCGCAAGCGCGAGCGGCGCTTCGGGCGCACCAGCGAGCAGCTGCAGCAATCGAAGCGCGCCGACGTTGCCTGACTTGCTGAGGCGGGCCGGCACCGCCGCCGTGCTGCTTGCCGCGCTGGTCGCGGCGCTGTTCCTGCTGCCGCGCGCCGGAATCATGGTGCTGATGGCGCTCGTTGCCGGCGCCGGTGCGCTCGAGTGGGGACGCCTGTGCGCAGTCAACCCGCCGCTCTACGCAGGCGCGGTGGTGCTCGCATTGCTCATCGCTTTCTCGCTCGACGTAGCGCAGGCCGTGTTCGCTCTCGCCGCTGCGTTCTGGCTCGTCGCCGCGCCGGCGTGGCTCTGGCTGCGCGTAAGGCCCGAGCACCGGCCAGCGCTCGCCGCGGCAGGCTTCGTCGTGCTCGTGCCGGCTGCGCTCGCCATGGTGGTCCTCGAGCCCGGCGAAGCTCTGCTCGTCCTGGCGGTCGCGTGGATCGCCGACACGGCGGCCTATTTCGCCGGCACGCGCTGGGGGCGGCGCAAGCTCGCCCCGGCGATCAGCCCCGGCAAGACCTGGGAGGGAGCCGCCGGCGGCCTCATCGGCGCCGCCGCCTACGCTATGATTCTTTCGCTCATTCTCGCAGGAGCCCAGGCGAACCGGATGGCGGCATTCGTTGGCGCGGCAGCGCTGCTCGTGACGGTAAGCATCGTCGGCGACCTGTTCGAGTCCGCCGCCAAGCGGCAGGCCGGGGTCAAGGATAGCGGCGCGCTGCTGCCCGGGCACGGCGGCGTGCTGGACCGCATCGACAGCGCGACCTCGATCCTCCCGGTCGCTGCCCTGGTGGTGCCTTTCCTGAAGAGCGCGCCGTGAATCTCGCGATCCTGGGCGCCACCGGATCGATCGGCGCCAGCACGCTCGACGTGGTCGCGCGCCACCCCCAGAGCTACCAAGTATTCGCGCTTACCGCCAACGGCTCGGCCGCGCAGCTCGCAGAGCTGTGCGCGCGCCACCGTCCGCGCTATGCCGTGCTCTCGGGAGTCAGGGAGGATCGCGATCTTCGGCGCACGTTTGCCGGCCTCGGCGTGGAGTTGCTGTTCGGCGCTCGGGCGCTCGAGACGCTGGCGCAGCACCCGGAGGTGGATGCCGTCATGGCCGGCATCGTGGGCGCCGCCGGTCTCGCCTCCACGCTCGCCGCGGTACGCGCGGGCAAGCGCCTGCTGCTCGCGAACAAGGAAGCGCTCGTGATGGCCGGGCCGCTGGTCATGCGCGCGGCGCACCAGTCGGGCGCGCAGATCGTGCCCGTCGACAGCGAGCACAACGCCGTGTTTCAGTGCTTTTCAGGGAAGAAATTCGTCAGGAAGATCGTGCTCACCGCCTCGGGCGGCCCGTTCCGCGCCGCCGCGCCGGAGAGCCTGGCAGGCGTGACGCCGGAGCAGGCCTGCGCGCATCCGAACTGGACGATGGGCCGTAAGATCTCGGTGGACTCCGCGACGATGATGAACAAGGGCCTTGAGGTCATCGAGGCGCACTGGCTGTTCGACCTGCCTGCCGAGCGCATCGAGGTGCTCATCCACCCGCAAAGCATCGTGCATTCACTGGTCGAATACGCCGACGGTTCGGTGATCGCCCAGCTCTCCAATCCTGACATGCGCGTCCCGATCGCGAACGCGCTCGCCCACCCCGAGCGCGTGGAGTCGGGCGCACTGCCGCTCGATCTCGCTTCCATACGAAACCTGTCTTTCGAAAGACCCGACGCCGCGCGCTTTCCGTGCCTTGCGCTCGCTTATTCCGCCCTGCGCGCCGGCGGCGCGGCGCCCGCGGTGCTGAATGCCGCCAACGAGATCGCGGTGGAGGCATTCCTTGCCGGACGCCTGGCGTTTACCGGAATCGCCGGCGTCATCGCCGATACGCTGGCCGCGGTTCCCGCCGGGCCCGCGGACGAGCTTGCGCAGGTGATGGAAGCCGACGCGTGCGCGAGACAGCTCGCCCTCACCCGCATCATGGCGCGCGCAGCCTGAGTTCGTCCCGATGACATTGCTCCACACCATCATCGCTTTCATCATCGCGCTCGGCCTGCTGATCGTCGTGCACGAGTACGGCCACTACCTTGTCGCGCGCTGGTGCGGCGTGAAGGTGCTGCGCTTCTCGGTCGGCTTCGGCCGGCCGCTCCTCAGCTGGCGGCGCGGCGCGGGCGAGACCGAATGGGTCATCGCCGCGATCCCGTTCGGTGGCTACGTCAAGATGCTCGACGAGCGCGAAGCACCGGTCGACGCACGCGAAGTGCACCGCGCCTTTAACCGCCAAAGCGTGTGGCGGCGCTTCGCCATCGTGGTGGCCGGCCCGCTCGCCAATTTCCTGTTCGCAATCGCGGTCTACGCCGGGCTTTTCATGTACGGGCTGCCGGAGGCGCGGCCGGTGCTCGGTGCGTCGCCCGCCGGCTCGGTCGCGGCCGCCGCCGGCCTGCGCGCGGGCGACACCGTGCGCGCGGTCGAGGGGGCGACGATCACCACCTGGCAGGAGCTGCGCTGGCGCGTCCTGCAATCGGCGCTGCAGCGCTCGCCCCTGCGCCTGGAACTGCTCGACGAGAAAGGGCATCTGCGCGATGCGGTGCTGGACCTGCGCGCGTTTCCTGCGGACGATGTGGAGTCCGACGCGCTCGAGCGCATCGGATTGCGGCTGTACCGCCCGCCGCTCGACCCGGTGATCGGTCAGGTGGTGCGCGGCGGCGCGGCGGAGCGCGCCGGCCTCGAGCCCGGCGACCGCGTGCTTCTCGCGGACGGAAAGCCGGTCGAGTCGTGGGAAGCGCTGGTGGCCGCGGTGCAGGCGAAGCCTGAAATGCCCCTTGCCTTGACGATCGAGCGCGACGGCGCGCGCCAGGCGCTCGAGGTGGTGCCCGCGTCAGTAGCAGCGGGCGAGCGGCGCATCGGCCGCATCGGCGCCGCGCCGCAGGTGCCGGCGTCGCACGCCGACAAGATGCTGATCCGCGTGCAGCACGGTGTGGCCGAGAGCCTGTGGCGGGCGGTGCTGAAGACCGGCGACATTGCCGTCTTCAGCCTCAAGATGCTCGGCAAGATGCTGCTGGGCGAGGTGTCGTGGAAGCACCTCTCCGGCCCGGTAACGATCGCCGACTTCGCCGGCCAGTCGGCGGCGATGGGCTGGGTTTCGTATCTCACGTTCCTCGCCCTCATCAGCATCAGCCTTGGTGTGTTGAACCTGCTTCCGATCCCCCTGCTCGACGGCGGGCACCTCATGTACTATGCGATCGAAATAGTCAAGGGGAAGCCGGTGTCCGAGCGCGCGATGGAGCTCGGCCAGCGCGTCGGCCTCGCGCTGCTGCTCGTCATGATGGCCTTCGCCTTCTACAACGACCTGAATCGCCTCCTGACCGGATAGATGCTGCGCAACACCGGCGTGCTCGCCGCGGTCCTCGCGCTCTCCCTCGCCGCGGCGGCCGCCGGCGCCTGGGCGCAGGAGTTCCAGCCGTTCGTGGTCAAGGACATCCGCGTCGAAGGGTTGCAGCGCACCGAGCCGGGCACGGTGTTCAGCTATCTGCCGATCAAGGTCGGCGAGACCATGAACACCGAAAGGGCGCGCGCCGCGCTGCGCGCGCTCTACGCCACCGGCTTCTTTCAGGACGTGCGGCTCGAGGCGGAGAACGACGTGCTGGTGATCTTCGTGCGTGAGCGTCCCGCCATTGCGCAGATCGACTTCTCGGGCATGAAGGAGTTCGAGCCCGACAACGTGCGCAAGGTGCTGCGCGAGCTCGGCATGGCGGAGGGCCGCATCTTCGACCGCTCGGTGCTCGACGCCGCGGAGCAGGAGCTCAAGCGCCAGTACCTGTCGCGCGGCATGTACGCCGCCCAGGTGCAGACCACGGTAACGCCGCTCGAGCGCAACCGCGTCGGCATCAGCATCGCGGTGACCGAAGGTCCCGTGGCGAAGATCCGCGGCATCAACATCGTCGGCACGCAGGCTTTTCCCGAGCGCGAGCTGCTGGGGCTGTTCGTGCTGCGCACCCCGGGCTGGCTCACCTGGTATACCCAGCACGACCGTTATTCGCGCGAGCGGTTGAGCGCCGACCTGGAGGCGCTGCGCTCGTTCTATCTCAACCGCGGCTACCTCGACTTCAGCCTCGAATCCACCCAGGTCTCGATCACGCCGGACCGGCGCGACATCTACATCACCATCAACATCGTCGAGGGCGAGACCTATAGCGTGTCCGACGTGAGCCTCGCCGGGCGGCTCGTGGTGCCGCAGGATGAGCTGCAGCAGCTGATCCAGCTCAAACCCGGCGACGTCTTCTCGCGCGAAAAGCTCGCGGCGAGCACCAAGGCCATCTCCGACCGCCTCGGCAACGAGGGCTACGCTTTCGCCAACGCGAACGCGATCCCGACCATCGACAAGGCGAAGCGCACCGTCGCCTTCAGCATCGTGGTCGACCCCGGGCGGCGCGTGTACGTGCGGCGCATCGACGTCGCCGGCAACAGCAAGACGCGCGACGAAGTGATCCGGCGCGAGATGCGCCAGCTCGAGGGCGCCTACTACGACGCCTCGAAGATCCAGCTGTCGCGCCGGCGCATCGACCGCACCAACTACTTCGGCGAGGTCACGGTAGAAACGGTCCCGGTGGAGGGCCATCCCGACCAGGTGGACGTCGTATATACGGTCAAGGAGAAGCCGACCGGGTCGCTGCTTCTCGGCGTGGGCTTCTCCAGCGTCGAGCGCATCGCGATATCGGCGTCGGTCACGCAGGCGAACGCCTTCGGCACCGGGAAATTCCTCTCGGCCAACATCAACAGCGGCAGCGTGAACCAGGTGTACTCGCTCTCCTACATGGATCCGTATTACACCGTGGACGGCGTGAGCCGCGGCTTCGACGTCTACCGGCGGGTCCTCGACGCCTCGGACCTTGATGTCGGCCCGTACAAGACCGACTCGGTCGGAGCCGGCATCAAGTTCGGCTATCCCGTCGCCGAGCAGGTATCGGTCGACTTCGGGCTCAACCTCGAGTCGGTGGACCTCGAGATCTTCTCGAACAGTCCGCTCTCGTACATCAACTTCGTGCGCGACTTCGGCGATCAGTACACCTACGCCTCGGGCACCGCCGGCTGGAGCCGCGATGCGCGCGACAGCGTGATCCTCACCACCGCTGGCAGCTTGCAGCGCGCCTCGTTCGAGCTTGCCGGCGGCGACCTGCAGTACTACCGGCTCGGCTACCAGCAGCAGTGGTACCGGCCGCTCACGCGCACGCTAACGATGCACCTGCGCGCGGATCTCGGCTACGGCGAGGGCTACGGCGGCAAGCCGCTGCCCTTCTTCAAGAACTATTTCGCCGGCGGCCCCGGCACGGTGCGCGGCTACCGTCCCTTCTCGCTCGGTCCGCAGGACGAGCTCGGCAACGCCACCGGCGGCAGCCGCAAGATCGTCGGCTCGGCGGAGATCCTGTTCCCGATGCCGGGCGCCGAGCAGGACCGCTCCATTCGGCTCGCGGCGTTCGTCGACGGCGGCCAGGTGTACGTGGACAAGATCGACCTCGGCGAGCTGCGTTATTCGACGGGAATCGCGCTCTTCTGGTCCTCGCCCATGGGACCGCTGCGCCTGTCGTTTGGCTACCCGCTGAACGCGAAAGACGGGGACCGGAAGCAGCAGTTACAATTCACGTTCGGAACAGGCTTCTAATGAAGAACATCGTCCTCGCGGCGGCCTTCGTGACGCTCGCGGCGCCGGCGGCCGCGCAGGCCCCTGCCGCCCAACCGGCGCCGAGCGGCAAGTTCGGCTTCGTGCACACCGAGCGCATCCTGCGCGACTCGGTGCCCGCGGTGCGGGCACAGAAGAAGATCGAGGCCGAGTTCCAGAAGCGCGACCGCGAGCTCGCCGGCATCGCCGCGGACCTCAAGCGCATGCAGGCGGAGCTCGACAAGGAAGCCTTGACCATGAGCGAGAGCCAGCGCCGCGCGAAGGAGCGCGAGTTCGGCGAGCTCAACCGCGACTTCCAGAGAAAGCAGCGCGAGTTCCGCGAGGATCTGAACCAGCGCCGCAATGAGGAGCTTGCGCAGGTCGTGGAGCAGGCGAACCGGGCGATCCGGCAGATCGCGGAACAGGAGAAGTTCGACATCGTCTTCCAGGAGATGCCGGCCTACGTCAGCCCGCGCATCGACATCACCGACAAGGTGATCAAGGCGCTGGAAGGCAAGCCGCCCGCCAAATGACCGCATGCCGGGGCCGTTGACGCTCGGGCAGATCGCTTCCCGCCTCGGCGGCCGCGTCGCGGGGGACCCGCAAACCCTGATCCGCCAGGTCGGCTCCCTAGAGCACGCGGACGCCGGGCAGATCACGTTCCTGAATTCGAAGAAGTTCCTTGAACGGCTTGCGCAAACGCGCGCCGCGGCGGTGATTCTCGCGCCGGAAAACGAGAAGCTCACCACGCTGCCGCGCATCGTCGCGGACAACCCCTACGCTTACTTTGCGCGCGTGTCGCAGCTCTTCAACCCTCTCGTGGCGCAGGCGCGCGGCGTACATCCGTCCGCGGTGGTTTCTTCGACCGCCACGCTGGGAAAAGACGTCTCGGTGGGCGCCGGCTGCGTAATCGGCGACGGCGTGGTCATCGGCGACGAGAGCTGCCTGTATCCGCGCGTGGTGATCTATCCGAGGTGCACGCTCGGCAGGCGCGTGGTGATCCATGCCGGGGCGGTCATCGGCGCCGACGGCTTCGGCATGGCGCGCGAGGAGGGCCGCTGGGTCAAGATCCCGCAGATCGGCGGCGTGCACATCGGCGACGACGTCGAGATCGGCGCGAACACCACCGTTGACCGCGGCGCGCTCGACGATACCGTGATCGAAGAAGGGGTGAAGATCGACAACCAGGTCCAGGTCGGCCACAACGTGCACATCGGGGCGCACAGCGCGGTCGCTGGCTGCGTCGGCATCGCTGGCAGCGCCCGCATCGGCCGGCACTGCACGATCGGAGGCGCGGCGATGATCCACGGCCACATCACGATCGCCGACCACGTGCACGTCTCCGCCGGCACGCTCATCTCGCGCTCGCTCGTCAAGCCGGGCACCTACACCGGCTTCTATCCCTTCGACGAGCACGAGGCCTGGAAGCGCAATGCCGCGCAGCTGCGCCGGCTGGGGAGGCTGAAGAACAGGGGGAAAGCCAATGGCTGAGATGGACATCACGCAGATCCTGAGGCAGCTGCCGCAGCGCTATCCGGTGCTCATGATCGACCGGGTCAAGGAAATGGAGCCCGGGCGGCGCATCGTCGCGCTGAAGAACGTCTCGGCCAACGAGCCGTATTTCCAGGGTCACTTCCCGGGCCGCCCGATCATGCCCGGCGTGCTTATCCTGGAATCGATGGCGCAGGCGGCGGGCGTGCTCGCCTTCAACCTGAGCGGGGAAAAGCACAGCGAGCGCCTGGTGTATTACTACGTGGGCATCGATAACGCGCGCTTCAAAAAGCCGGTGGTGCCCGGCGACCAGCTCGAGGTCGACGTCACCCTAGAGCGCGCGCTGCGCGGCATCGGCAAGTTCGTGTGCGTTGCGCGCGTGGCCGGCGTCACGGTCGCCGAGGCGACCATCCTTTGCTCGGTGCGGCCGGTAGATGATAACTGAGCGAAAAATGACGGTTCACCCGACCGCGCTGGTGCACCGTGGGGCGAAGCTCGCCGCGGGCGTGGAGGTGGGTCCCTACTCGGTGATCGGCGAGCATGTCGAGGTGGGCGAGGCGAGCTGGATCGGCTCCCACGTGGTGCTCGACGGCCACACTCGCATCGGGCGCGACAACCGCATCTGGCACTTCACCTCCATAGGGGCCCCGCCGCAGGACAAGAAGTACGCCGGCGAGCCCACCCGCGTCGAGATCGGGAACAACAACACGATCCGCGAGTACGTCACGATCAACCGCGGCACGAGCCGGGATATCGGCGTTACGCGCGTGGGGAACGACAACTGGATCATGGCGTACGTGCATGTCGCGCACGATTGCCAGGTCAGCAGCAACACCGTCTTCGCCAACCTTTCGCAGCTCGCCGGCCACGCGACGGTCGAGGACTGGGCGATCCTGGGCGGCGCCACGCACGTGCACCAGTTCGTGCACATCGGCGCGCATTCGTTTACCGGGATCGGCACCTATCTCTCGCAGGACTTGCCGCCTTTCGTCATGGCGCAAGGCAACATGGCGCAGCCTTACGGCATCAACAAGGAAGGGTTGAAACGACGTGGCTTCTCGCCGGAGACCATTGCCGGGCTGAAACGCGCCTACAAGACCCTCTACCGCAAAGGCCTGGGGCTGGAGGAGGCGCTCGCGGACCTAAAGGCGCAGGTAACCGCGTGCCCTGAAGTGCAACAGATCCTCGACTTTATTTCCCGAAGCAAGCGGGGAATCATTCGGTAGTGGGCGAGCTCTTGCGGGTCGCCATGGTGGCCGGCGAAGCGTCGGGCGATCAGCTTGCCGCGCCGCTCATGGCCGCGCTCAACGCGCGGCGCAACCCAATCCTGTTCGCGGGCATCGGCGGGCCGCGCATGCAGGCGCTCGGCTTCGAGTCGCACTACCCGATGGAAAAGCTCTCGGTGCGCGGGTACGCCGAGGTTTTCAGGCACTATCGCGAGATCACGGGGATCCGGCGGAGCCTCACTAAGGCGCTGCTCGCCGAGCGCCCGGACGTGTACATCGGCGTCGATGCCTCCGAGTTCAATCTCGGCGTCGAGCGCAGGCTGAAGGACGCCGGCATCCCGGCGATCCACTACGTGAGCCCGCAGATATGGGCCTGGCGCGGCTGGCGCGCGCACCGCATCGCGCGCTCGGTGACGCACATCCTGGTGATGTTCCCGTTCGAGCCGCCGCTCTACGAGAAAGCGGGCGTGCCGGTCACCTACGTCGGTCATCCGCTCGCCGACCTGATTCCGCTCGAGCCCAACAAGCTCGAGGCGCGCGCTGCGCTGCGCCTGCCGCCGGACAAGTTGATCGTCGCCCTGCTGCCCGGCAGCCGGCGCTCCGAGCTGCACTACATGGCGGAATCCTTCGTGCTCGCCGCGCACCGCTTCCGCCAGGAAGTGCAGGAGGTGCACTTCGTCTGTCCCATGGTGACGCGCGACACGCGCGACATGTTCGAGCGCGCGGTGCACGAGCGCCAACGCACCGACCTGCCGCTTACCTTGCTGTTCGGTCACTCCCACGAGGCGCTCGCCGCGGCCGACCTCGCGCTCGTGGCGAGCGGCACGGCAACGCTCGAGACAGCGCTCTTCAAGACGCCGATGGTGATCGTGTATCGCCAGTCGGTCCTGACCTGGGCGCTGATGCGCCGGATGGCGTATCTTCCTTATGTGGGGATGCCGAACGTGCTCGCGGGCGAGAAGCTGGTCCCCGAGCTCCTGCAGGACGAGGCGCACCCGGCCGCGCTCGCCGGGGCCCTGCTCGCGCTGCTGCGCGATACCGCGGCGCAGCGCCGCCAGATCGAGCGCTTCCACGAGTTGCACCACCTGCTGCGCCAGAACGCGGC
>DATADT010000480.1:0-5519 GCA_036258355.1 Burkholderiales bacterium | reverse complement strand
TCGCATGAGCACGCGGTCGCCGCGCGTGTCGACCTGGCCGGCAGCGAGGAGCGAGTTCTGGTTCCTGAGGCTCTCGGCGATCATGACGGGCGTGATGCCGAGCGCGGCCAGCCGCTGATGCGAGAACTCGACGTACACCTTCTTGGCCTGCTTGCCGTAGATGTCGACTTTCTTGACCATCGGCACCTTGAGCAGGCGCCGCTTGATGTCCTCGGCGATGTCGGATAGCTCCCACTGGCTGATGCCGTCGCCCTTGACGGCATAGAGCAGCCCGGTCACGTCGCCGTACTCGTCGTTGAAGATCGGCCCGACGACGCCCTCGGGCAGCTCGAGCTTGATGTCGCCGAACTTCTTGCGCGCCTGGTACCAGGCTTCGAGCTGGTCGGCCTTCGAGGTGCCGCCCACCACCGTGATCGTCATCGCGCCGTAGCCCTGGCGGGCGTACGTCTTGACCTTCTCGAAGTGATCGAGCTGCTCGAACTTCTTCTCCATGCGGTTCAGCAGCTCGTCCTGGACCTGCTGCGCGGTCGCGCCCGGCCAGTAGACGATCGCCGTCATCGACGGCACGGAGAAGTTCGGGTCTTCGAGCTGGCCGAGCTTGCCGAAGCCCAGCACGCCGCCGATGGCGATCACGAGGATCAGGAAGAGGACGATCGCGCGGTGGCCGAGCGCCCATTCGGTGAGGTTGAACGACTTCATCGGGCGACCTGCTTGCTTGTTTCGCTGCGCCGCGAAGCGGGCAGCGCGACCTTCAATCCGGGCGCCATCTTCTGCACACCCGCGGTGACGACGAGCTCGCCGGGCGGCGGCCCGGAGACGAGGACTTGGTCGTTGCGATACCCGTGCACCACGACGCTGATCAGCTCGACGGTTCCCACCAGCTCGGCGCCCGCGCGGCGGACGACCCACAGCGCCGGCTGCCCGCCCGATTGGGTGATCGCGCTTGCCGGGATCACGGCCACCGAAGTTTCCGCGGCGGTTAGCTCCGCGATCAGCGTGGCCGTGGCGCCGAGCGGCAGCGGCCTTGGGGTCACGGGCTTCAATCGAGCGCGGTACGTCCGGGTTTGCGGCGCAGCCTGCTGCGAAAGCTCGCGCAGGACGACGTCGAAGGTCTCGCCGGGCGCGCTCGCCAGCAATGCCTTGTACCGCGCCTTCCTGAACGAGGCGAAGTGATCTTCCGGCACGTCGACCACGATCTCGGGCTCGCCGTGATCCGAGATCGAGACGACCGGCTGCCCCTCGGCGACGACCTGGCCCACCTCGGATCGCACGGCCGTGACGACACCGCTGCGCGATGCGCGCAGCACCGTGTACTTCAACCGGTTGCGGGCGAGCTCGAGCTTCCTCGCCTCCGCCTCGGCCGCCGCTTGGGCCCTGACCGCCTCGCTTTCCGTGTGCTCGGTGTCGGCTATGCTGACGGCGCCATCGTCCTTCAGCTCCTCGTTGCGCCGCCGGTCCGAGCGGGCCTGCCGCGCCGCCGTCTGGGCGGCGAGGAGCTGCTGCTCCGCCGCTTCCACGGCGAGCCGGAAATCGGTGTCGTCGAGCACCGCCAGCACATCGCCTTCGCGCACCCGCTGGCCGACGTCGACATTGCGCTTCACGATCTTGGCACCGACGCGAAACGCCTGGTCCACTTCGTAGCGCGAGTGCACCGAGCCGGTGTAGCGGCTTGTTTGCAGCGCCTGGTCGTAGCGGATCTCGACGGTGCGCACCAGCCGAAGCGCCTCGGCGGGCGGCTTGTCCGGCGTGCACGCGCAAAGGAGGGTGGCGATCAATACGGTGACAGAGGTTTTCAGGACGGCTCCTTTCATGGCGCGCCTCGCTTTGCTTCGTACCGCGCGGTCGATTCCGGCGGTTCGCCGTAATGCTGGCTGCCGCCGCCCAGCGCGGCGTACAGGGATACCCGGCTCGAAAGCAGCGCCCGGCGCAACTGCACGACCGTCTGCTCGGTCGACAGCAGGTCGCGCTGGGCATCGAGCACTTCGAGAAAGGTCGCGGTGCCGCGGTCGTAGCGCATCTGCGCGAGCCGCGCACGCTCCTGCTGTGCCGCGAGCGCCCGCCGCTGGATCGCGAGCTGCTCGGCGAGCCAGTGCTGCGCCGAGAGCGCATCGGCGACGTCGCGAAACGCGCCCTGTATCGTGCGCTCGTAGTCGGCCACCGCCGCCTCGCGGCGCACCTCCGCCAGGTCGAGGTTGGCCCGCCGGCGGCCGGCGTCGAAGATCGGCAGCACGAGCTGCGGCGTGAACACCCAGGCGGTGCTGCCGCTGTTGAACAGGCCGCTCAGCTCGGGGCTCGCGCTGCCGTAGAAGCCGGTGAGGGTGATGTTGGGAAAGAAAGCCGCGCGCGCGGCGCCGATGTTCGCGTGCGCCGACTTCAGGCGGTGCTCCGCGGCGACGATGTCGGGCCGCTGCTGGAGGAGATCGGACGGCAAGCCCACGGGCAGGTCGGGCAAAAGCGCGTTGTCGTTCAAGCTCGATCGCTCCGAAAGCCGCGCCGGCTGCGTTCCGACGAGCAGCGTGAGCGCGTGCGCCTGCGCCGCGCGCGCCTGTTCGAGCTGCGCGCCGAGCGTCTGCGCCTGCGTGAGCAGGGTTTCGACCTGCGCCACGTCGAGGCGCGTAGTAGTGCCGACCTGGAAGCGGCGCGTGAAGATGCGGAATGATTCCTCGCGGGTCCTGATGGTCTCGCGGGCGATCACGATGCGCTCGTCGAGCTCGCGCAGCGAGAGATAGCCGTCGGCCACTTGCGAGACGAGGCTCACGGTGACGGCGCGCCGGCCGGCGTCGGTGGCGAGGAACTGCTCCAGCGCGGCGCCCTTGAGGTTGCGCACGCGGCCCCAGAAGTCGATCTCCCATGCGGAGACGGACACGCCGACGTCGTACAAGTCCTCTTCGAACGCCCCGCGCGTTACGCTCAGGTTGTCCGGAATGCGTGCCCGCATCGCCGCGGCGTTCGCGTTGAGGGTGGGGAACTGGTCGGCCCGCCGGATCTGGAACGCGGCGCGCGCCTCGAGAACGCGCAGGACCGCGACGCGGAGATCGCGGTTGTGCTCGAGCGCCTGCTCGATCACCGTCTGCAGCTGCGGGTCGGTGAAGTAATCGCGCCAGGCGATGTCCGCGGCCGTTCGCGCATCGAGCTTCGCAGGCGTCGGCGCGGAAGCATCGGCCGGGTATTCATTGGCCACCGGCAGGTCGGGGCGCGTGTACTCCGGCGCGAAGTTGCATCCTGCGGTCAGCGCCATGAGAGCGGCCGCGACGCCGCTCGCTAGTCTCTTGGCATACATGGAGTCACTCTGGGAGGGCGCGGGTGCATAACGATCCATGTCATGTTCAGGCGTCGGACAGCACCGGGGTCGAGCACCCCGTCAGGGCCAAGGCGAGCAGCACGGCAGGAATGAGAAGTAGCGGCACCAAAATCAGAGTAAGGGAAGCCCTGCGGGCAGTCGTCACCGAAGCGTCGGCATTCGGTCGGAATTCGGTGTTTACATTCGGCACTTTAGATGCGCGGGCGAATCGATTTCAGCTCAGCGCGGCAGGCTTCGCCAAAGGCCCTGAGCGGATCGGCGTCCTCGGAGCGCACGAGCGCGCGCAGCTCCTCCACCGTCAGGTTTTTCGCGAAGTACTGCTCCGTGATGCACGCGAGCAGGTGCTCTGCCTCGGTGAGAACCGGGCGGGAGGCGCAAAGCCGGATGCGGTTGATGAGCGCGTAGACAGGCAGCAGCTTGTCGGGCTGGTCCAGCGTGTGAGTGAAGGCGTCCACGAAGAGCTTCGCGCACTCGCCGATGAATTCTCCGTACAGCGCCTCGCGCTTCTTGATCTCCTCGCGCACGAGCTCGCGCTTGTTGAGCGTCTTCTGCGCCATCCAGGTGGTCGCGACGGAAGCCGAGCCGCCGACCAGCGACCCCAGCACGCCGGCCATCGCCCCTACCAGAGCCGTATCCATGCCTCGCCGTTCACGCGGGTGGCCACCGTCCCGCCAAGTCGGGGAAGGACTTGCGCAGCCGCTCGATGATGTAGTTTTCGATCGCCGCGGTTTGCGCCTGCCCGAATGAGTCGGCCGCTTTTTGGCGTATCGCGAGGTGCAGCATGATCAGGTCGTGCAGCTTGGCGAAAGCTACGGCATTCTGTGTCCCGCACACCGAAGCGTCCTTTTGCAGCACTCGTCGAATCACGCCGGGCTCGAGGATCCTCACCTGGCACAGGACCGCGAGCTTGGCGATCTCGCGGTCGACTTCCTCGAGGTCCTCGCTCCACAACACGCGATAAATCGGGTCCTTCGGCGGGCCCTGCGGATCGCTCATGGCTTGCCCTCGGCGTTCGTTTCCAGGTCCTCGGCAATGGACTCGAGCAGCTCGCCGCCGGAGGCGAATTCGCGGCTTTGACCGGTGACCAGGTTTTCCACCCGGCCGGCAAGCGCGCCGGGCTGCGCGTCGCTGCGCACCTTCACTACGTAGGCGCGCCGGCTCGGGTACTTGGATTTACTGTTAAGGGACATGGGACGTCTCGGAGGCGAGCAGGGCGACGGCGTGAGAGGCCGCGACCCATTCCTCATTGGTCGGCTCCACGGCCACGAGCACCCGGCTTCGCGCGCTGGATAGGGTCGAGGCATTGGCGGCGTTCGCCTTCGGGTCGAGCTCGAGCCCGAGCCAGCCGAGCGCCGCGCAGATCCGCTCGCGCAGCACCGCGCTGTGCTCGCCGATGCCGGCGGTGAAGGCCAGCATGTCGAGGCCGCCGAGCACGGCAGTCAGAGCGCCGATCTCACGCACGACGCGCCGCACCCAGAGCTCGAGCGCCGCGCGCGCATGGGGATTCGTCGCCTCGGCTTCGAGCAGCACCTGCGGGCTCGACGACAGGCCCGAGGCGCCGAGCAACCCGGACTGCCGGTAGAGAAGCTGCGTCAGGTCACCCAAGCCCAGCTTCTCGATCTCGAGGAGATACAGGAGCACGCCGGGGTCGAGCGAACCGCAGCGCGTGCCCATCATCAGGCCTTCGAGGGCGGAAAAGCCCATCGTCGTGGCGACGCTTCTCAGTCCCTGCATCGCACAGAGACTGGCGCCGCTGCCGAGATGCGCGACGATCGTGCGTCCGCGGGCGGCGGCGCCGTGTCGCTCGGCCAGCGCGACGCTCATGTATTCGTAGGACAGGCCGTGAAAGCCGTAGCGCCGCACGCCGCGTTCCCAATACGCATGCGGCAGCGCCAGCATTTGCTCCACCTGCGGCAGCGTGCGATGGAACGCGGTGTCGAAGCACGCGACCTGCGGCATCTCCGGCAGCTCGGCGAGCAGTACCTCGATCGCCTGGAGCGCGAAGGGTTGATGCAGCGGCGCGAGCGGAATGTAGCTCTTCAGCTCCGTCAGCACGGCGGCGTCGACGCGCACCGGCGCCGCGTACTTCGCTCCGCCATGCACCACGCGGTGCACGATCGCCGCCGGCGGCGTACCGCCCGTCTGCCTGACGACGCTCGCGCGGACTTCCTGCAGCGCCGCGGCGTAAGGCTTGTCCTTGCCGATGCCCTCGACCTTG
>DATADT010000479.1:0-2132 GCA_036258355.1 Burkholderiales bacterium | reverse complement strand
GCGAACCCGATCGAGCCGCGCGCGGCCCTCGCGGAGCACGACGCGGCGAACGGCCGCACCACGCTGTACACGCCATGCCAGGGGCCGCACCACCTCCACGGGCAGATCGCCGACACGGTGCTGAAGACCGGGCGCGACAAGCTGCGCGTGGTGTCAGGCGACGTCGGCGGCGCCTTCGGCATGAAGATCTTCCTTTATCCCGAGCAGCCCGCGGTGGTGTGGGCGGCGCGGCGCCTGAAGCGCGCGGTGCGCTGGGCCGCCGAGCGCAGCGAAAGCTTTCTTTCCGACACGCAGGGGCGCGACAACTGGACGCTCGTCGAGCTCGGCACCGATCGCGACGGCCGCTTCGTCGCGCTGCGCGTGACCACCTGGGCGAACATGGGCGCCTACCTCTCGAACTTCGGCCCCTTCATTCCGCAGCTTGCGGCGCCGATGCTGTCCGGGGTGTACAAGATAGGAAGTATTTCCTTGAGCATTAAAGGCACGCTGACCCACACGGTGCCAGTGGACGCCTACCGCGGCGCAGGGCGGCCCGAGGCGATCTACTGTCTCGAGCGCGCGATCGACGTCGCCGCGCGCGAGCTCGGCCTCGCGCCCGAGGAGCTTCGGAGGCGCAACTTCATCACGCCTTCCGACATGCCCTACCAGACGCCGGTCGAGAGCCGCTACGACTCGGGCGATTTTGCGGCGGTCATGGAGCGCGCGATGGAGCGGGCCGACTGGAAAGGCTTCTTGGAGAGAAAAAGCTTGTCTTCCCGTAACGGCAAACTGCGCGGCATCGGGGTCGGCATGTACATCGAGCGCTGCGGCGGCGGGCCGGGAGATACGGTGAGCGTAAAGATCGATTCCAGGGCCGTGACACTTTTCTCGGGTATGCAAGACAACGGACAGGGGCATACGACGACTTTCGTCCAGATTCTCTCCAACAAGCTGGGAGTGGATGCGGAGAAGATAAGGGTCGTACAGGGCGATACCGACATCGTGCCGCCCGAGGGCCTGACCGGGGGCTCGCGTTTCCTCGCGCTCGGCGGCGTTGCCGCGACCCACGCGGCCGACGAGGTGATCGAGAAGGGGAAGCAGGAAGCCGCGCGCCGGCTGGAAGCCGCGGCATCGGACATCGAGTACCGTGACGGCGAATTCCGGATCGCGGGTACGGACCGAAGAATCGGCATTTTCGAGATGGGAGATTTGCAAAGCACGCAGACCCACGCGCCGCCCGACTACACCTATCCCAACGGCTGCCACATCTGCGAGGTCGAGGTAGATCCGCAGACCGGCCGAGCAGCGATCGAGCGCTATACCATCGTCGACGATTTCGGCCGCGCGATGAACCCGAAGCTGCTCGAGGGCCAGGTGCAGGGCGGCACGGTGCAGGGAATAGGGCAGGCGCTGTTCGAGCACGCGGTGTACGACGCGCAGGGCCAGCTCCTCAGCGGCTCGTTCATGGACTACGCGATTCCGCGCGCGCGCGACCTGCCGCCAATCGATTGCGGCTTCCACCACGTGCCGTGCGTGACCAATCCGCTCGGGATCAAGGGCGCCGGCGAGGCGGGCGCCGTCGGCGCGCCTGCGGCGGTGGTGAACGCGGTGGTGAATGCGCTTGGAGTGCGGCATGTCGACATGCCGCTCACGCCGGAAAAGCTCTGGCGCGCTCTCGCGCGCTAGCTACAGCAGCACTTCGACGTCCGCACCGCCCTCGCGCGAGAGGAGGGTGACCGCGATGCGGAGCCGCTGGCCGGCGCGGCGCGCGATCTCGATCGCGAGCTCGATTCCCTTTTCGGGAGAGATGCGGCCGAGGAAGGCCAGGTAGTTCCCGCGCGGCGCGGGGTTGTAGGGACAGACCGCATCGGGCAGCCCGTGGTACACGGTCCCGACCCAGTTCGCCCCGGCGAGCGCCGTACAGCCTCGGCGGGACACTCTCCGAGAGGGGTGCTACCTGCGCAATCTTCATATGATCGAAACACAGGGGCAATCGGCGTGCCGGGAATCCCGATTGCTGGCAGAATCCGCCAACTCATGCATATTGAAGCCGTCAAGGCGGCCTACCGGCGCTATGCAAGGATCTACGACGTCGTTTTCGGCGCCGTGCTGCAGCCCGGCCGCCGGGCGGTGATGGAGGCGCTGAAGCTGAG
>DATADT010000478.1:0-3396 GCA_036258355.1 Burkholderiales bacterium | reverse complement strand
CACCCCGACCTCGCACGCTGGCTGATGGAGCAGGGGATCGACAGCCTCTCGCTCAACCCGGATACGGTGGTGTCGACCTGGATGGCGCTGGCCGAAGCGCCCGCGGCCAAGAAATCAGCGGCCGCGTAGCAGCCGCTGTTTCTCGCGATTCCATTCTCTTTCGCGCTCGGCGGCGCGTTTGTCGTGCTTGAGCTTGCCGCGGCCGAGGCCGACCTCGAGCTTGATACGCCCCTTGCTGTAGTGCAGGTTGAGCGGCACCAGCGTGTAGCCTCGCTGCTCCACTTTGCCGATCAGGCGCCGGATCTCCTCGGCGCGAAGCAGGAGCTTGCGCGTTCGCGTGGGATCGGGGGTGAAATGGGTCGAGACCGTGGGCAGCGGGCTGATGTTGGCGCCGATCAGGAAGAGCTCCGCGCCGCGCACCATGACATAGGCCTCGCCGATCGTCGCGCGCCCGGCGCGGATTGCCTTCACCTCCCAGCCCTCGAGCGCGAGCCCCGCCTCGTAGCGCTCCTCGACGAAGTAATCGTGGAATGCCTTGCGGTTCTCAACGATCGCCATGGGTTTGCATGAAGCACATCGCCCGGTCCGCGATTGTCGAGCATTCCTCGGCCAAAATGTACGCGCTGGTCGAGGACATCGAGGCCTATCCGGTGTTCCTCCCGTGGTGCACGAAGGCGGTGGTGCACGAGCGCCGGCCGGGCGCGACGAAGGCGACGCTCACGGTCGGCGCCGGCCGACTGCGCCACTCGTTTACCACGCAGAACGAGAACCGGCCCGGGGAGGCGATCGACATGCGCCTGGTGGAAGGACCGTTCCGCCGCTTCGCGGGGCAATGGCGCTTCGTGCCGCTTTCGCGGAGCGCCTGCCGCATCGAGTTCTCGCTGCGCTACGAGTTCTCGAGCCGCGCGCTCGGGCGGCTGCTCGCGCCGCTTTTCGACCGCATGGCCGACACGATGGTCGAAGCCTTCGTGCGCCGTGCCGCGCACGTCTATGAAGGTTGAGGTGGTCTACGCGTTGCCGAGAACCGCCCGGACGGTGCGGCTCGAGCTGCCCGCGGGGGCCAAGTTGCGAGACGCGCTCGCGTCATGCGGCTTCGAAGTCAATCTCGAGGAGCACGCTTTCGGCCTGTTCGGCAAGCGCGCAGGGCTCGACCATCCGCTCGCCGAAGGAGACCGGGTCGAGATCTATCGACCGCTCGTCGTCGACCCGAAAGAGGCACGCCGGCGCCGCGCTAGGCGCAGGCGCTGATCAGTTGCACCACTCGCGCACGCTCTCGCGCGCCTTGGCCGTTTCCCGGCTGATCTCCGCGTCCTCGAGGTAGTAGCGCTCGCCCTTGGAATCGGTGCGCGCGATGCGCTGGCCGCTTTCGAACGTCCGCAGCATGTCCTGCGCTCGCTGGCAGTTCTCGCGCTTGATCTGCGCATCCTGCTCGGCCTTCGCGTGCTCCTCGCGCTCCCTTTGCAGCTCTTCCCGGCGCTTGCGGAACCCCTGCTCCGGCGCGAGAGGCTTGGCCGCGTCATTCTTGGCGTCCGGCGCTGGCGTAGCCGCTCCCGGTGGCGGCGGCTTGAGCGCCGTTGCCTTCACGCCCGGCGGCGGCACATCCCCGTAGCGCACCCTCCCGTTCTCATCGACCCATTTGTATTGCTGCGCGAATGCGCCGCCGGCAAGCGCGGCGATCACGAGCATGAAGAGAGTTCTTTTCATGGGCACAGTATAATGCCGCTTTGAGAGCAGAAGACATGCGGGTGATACAGAAGGCGCTGACCTTCGATGATGTTCTCCTCCTTCCCGCCCACTCGCGCGTCCTCCCGCGTGACGTATCTCTCAAAACCCGCCTGACCCGGAAGCTCGAGCTCAACCTGCCGCTCGTTTCGGCGGCCATGGACACGGTGACCGAGGCGCGCCTCGCGATCGCCATGGCGCAGGAAGGCGGCATCGGCATCATCCACAAGAACCTGTCGCCGCGCGCGCAGGCCGCCGAGGTGGCGAAGGTCAAGCGCTTCGAGTCCGGCGTGCTGCGCGACCCGATGACGATCCCGCCCGACATGCCAGTGCGCGAGGTGATCGCGCTTCAGCGCGAGCGCAAGATCTCGGGCTTCCCGGTGGTGAAGAACGGCACCGTGGTCGGTATCGTCACCAACCGCGACCTGCGCTTCGAGACGCGGCTCGACCAGCCGGTGAAGGCCATCATGACGCCGCAGGAGAAACTCGTCACGGTGCGCGAGGGCGCAACCCGGCAGGAAGCCATGCAGCTCCTTCACCGCCACCGCCTCGAGCGCGTGCTCGTGGTGGGCGACAACTTCGAGCTGAAGGGACTCGTCACCGTGAAGGACATCCTGAAGGAGAGCGAGCATCCCAACGCGTGCAAGGACGCGCTGGGCAAGCTCCGCGCCGGAGCGGCGGTGGGCGTGGGCGAGGGCACCGAGGAGCGCGTCGAGGCGCTGGTCGAGGCGGGCGCCGACGTGCTTGTGGTCGATACGGCGCACGGTCACGCCCAGGGCGTGCTCGACCGCGTCGCCTGGATCAAGAAGAACTTCAAGGTCGAGGTTGTGGGCGGCAACGTCGGAACCGGCGACGGCGCGCGAGCTCTCGTCGACCACGGCGCCGACGGCGTCAAGGTCGGCATCGGGCCGGGCTCCATCTGCACCACGCGCATCGTCGCAGGGGTCGGCGTACCGCAGATCACCGCCATCCAGAACGTCGCCGCCGCCCTCGCGCAGGCGGGGGTGCCGCTCATCGCCGACGGCGGCGTGCGCTACTCGGGCGATGTCGCGAAAGCGATCGCCGCCGGCGCGCACTCGGTGATGCTCGGCTCGCTCTTCGCCGGCACCGACGAATCGCCGGGCGACATCGAGCTCTACCAGGGGCGCTCCTACAAAGCCTATCGCGGCATGGGATCGCTCGGGGCGATGCAGAAAGGCGCCGCCGATCGCTACTTCCAGGACTCGGAGATGAACGTGAACAAGCTCGTCCCCGAGGGCGTCGAGGGCCGCGTGCCTTACAAGGGCAGCGCGATCTGGGTGATCGAGCAGCTGGCCGGCGGCCTGCGCGCGAGCATGGGCTATACCGGCTGCGGCACGATCGACGAGCTTCGCAGCAAGACACAGTTCGTGGAGATCACGCCGGCGGGGATCCGGGAGTCGCACGTCCACGATGTGCAGATCGTGAAGGAGGCGCCGAATTACCAGGTCGAGTAAGCACGAGAAGATCCTCATCCTCGATTTCGGCGCCCAGTACACGCAACTCATCGCCCGGCGCGTCCGCGAAGCCAAGGTCTACTGCGAAATCCACCCCTGGGACGTCGACGATGCGTTCGTGCGCCGCTTCGGCGCGCAGGGCATGATCCTCTCGGGTAGCCATCTCTCGGCCTACGACGAATCCACCGCCAAAGCGCCG
>DATADT010000477.1:0-3849 GCA_036258355.1 Burkholderiales bacterium | reverse complement strand
ATGCTGAGGATGAAGACCGCGCCCGCGTCGACCAGCTTGCGCGCCATGGCCGCGGAGATGTCCGGGCGGCCCTGGTCGTCCTCGATGAGGAGCTCGAGTCTGCGGCCGAGGACGCCGCCCGCCTTGTTGATCTCGTCGGCGCCGAACAGGATGCCCTCGAGTGTCGGCTCGGAGTAGGGCTTCGCCGGGCCCACCTTGTCGGTGATCACCCCGATCTTGATCGTCTCCTGGGAGAAAACCGAGGCCGCGAAGAGCGCAAGCGCCGCGGCGAAGAGCTTCCTCATGAACCCCTCCTTCTCATTCGAAGAGACCCCGCTTCGCCATCCATCCTACACAAAGATCCACCGCCTGCTGCAGAAGCTCGGGCTGCCCCTGGTAATAGTGAGTCGCGCCCTTGATGACGTGGAAGGCCTTGTCCCGGCTGGCCGCCGCGTCGTGGATGATGCGCGCGTGCGGCTGCGGCACTGCGTCATCGGCGGAGTTCTCGATCGCGAGGAGCGGCACGCTGATCGAGCGCGCGCACCTCGGCCCGTCGGCGTTGGAGTCGTCGATCGACCACTGCGACAGCCAGGCGCGCAGCGTCGAGAAGCGCCCGATTCCCACCGGCCCGGTGTTCGCCGTCTCGGGCTTGCCGAGGTAGCACCATCGGGGCTTGCGGTCGTTGGGGTCGACCGACGGGTCCATGAAACGCAGGTCGCACATCGTCCGGTACGTGACGAAACCCCTTTCCAGCTCATCGCCTTTCAGCTTCTCGAGGGTTTCCTTCACCCACGCGGTCCTGCGCCTCATTCTTGACAGCTGCGCTTGCCTGAACCTCTCCACAAAAGATTGGGAATATGGCGGCTGGCTGGGGCACTTCGGGCTGTAGATGTCGAGCTCGAGATCGCGCCGGTCCGGGTCGCTCTCGTCCACCACCGAGGGATCGATCCATTCCGAAAGCATGCGCGCACGCGAAAGGTGCGCAGCCTGGAAGATCATCGCGTCGGCGGGAATCAGACCCTTCAGATCCACCGGATCGCCCGCCGGCGTTTCAGTTATGGAGGGCTTCTCGGCCTGCGATTGATAGAACAGCGCGAGCGATCCGCCGCCCGACCAGCCGCACAGCACGATCTTGTCGTAGCCCCACGCCTCCCTGGCGCTGCGGATGTAGGCGCCGAGGTCCAGAAGCACCTTCTCCATGATGAGCGGCGTATCGTTCTTCGCGAAGCGCGAACCCGCGCACAGGACGTGTGCGCCAGCGCGCGCGAGCGCCTGCGGCATCGGAAGAAGCTGCAGCGTCGACGACGGATGCATGAAGACGGCGAGGGTCTTCGACGGCTTGCCCTTCGGCACGAACCGGACTCCCTCGCAGTTGACCACGCCCTGCGTGCCGGCGAAGCCGTAGACCTCGGTGAACTTCGCGGCCTCTTTGTGCTGCACATGCACCCATTCGGGTGCAAGTTCGAATTTCACCTCTTATGGACCCAGTCGGCGTGGTGCGGCGCCTTTTTCGTCTTCGACCACTCCTGCAGCATCTCGTCGCTCACTGCAGCGAGCCGCCTTTTCATCTCCGGCGTGGTGGTGTCCACGGCGAGCTCGAGCCGATGCCCGTTCGGGTCGAAGAAATAGATCGACTTGCAGATCGTGTGGTCCGTGGGGCCCACCACCTCGATGCCGAGCTTCTCGAGCTTCGCCTTGTAGGCCATCAGGGTCTTTTCGTCCGGTACGCGCAGCGCGAGGTGCTGCACCCACGGCGGCGTGTTCGGGTCGTGGCCCATCGGCGGAGACTCCGGGACCTCGAAGAACGCCACGTAGCTGCCGTCGTCCATGCGGAAGAAGATGTGCATGTACGGCGCGGGCTCGCCCGTGCTCGGCACGCGGTCTTCCGCCATCGCCATCGCGTACTCGAGCCCGAGCACCCGGGTGTAGAAATCGGCGGTCTGTTTCGCGTCCTTGCACCGGTACGCGACGTGGTGCAGAGATTTGATGTCCATATAATCGATTATTTCCCACGGAGGAGCACATGGACAAGCGAAACCACCAGGAACGCTACGACGCGGGGCTCAAGACGCGCCGCGAGGTGCTCGGCCCGGCCTACGTCGACAAGGCGATGGCGGGCGTCGACGACTTCAGTCGCGAATTCGTCGAGCTGCTCAATACGTACTGCTGGAACGACATCTGGAACCGCCCCGGCCTGCCGCGCAAGACGCGCTCCATCCTGAACCTCGGCATGCTGTGCGCGCTCGGCAAAGAGCACGAGCTCAAGCTGCACATCCGCGGCGCACTCAATAACGGCCTGACCAAGGACGAGATCAAGGAAGTCTTCCTCCAGGTCGCCATCTACTGCGGCGTGCCCGCCGCCGTGGTCGCGTTCCGCTGTGCGAAGGAAGTGTTCCAGGGTTGAAGACCATCGCCTTCATCGGCCTCGGCGTCATGGGCAAGCTCATGGCGGACAACCTCGCCGCCGCGGGTTACGCGATTCAATCGTATGACATGAGAAAAACCGGGAACCGAAAATCTCCCGCCGACGCCGCGCGCGGCGCGGATGCGCTCATCACCATGCTGCCCGACGGCGACGCGGTGCGCGACGCCGTGCTGGACGCCCTGCCCGCCCTCGAGCCCGGCGCGGTCGTCGTCGACATGAGCTCGTCGGACCCGGCGGCCACTCGCGCCCTCGGGAGCGCGCTAAATGCGCGCGATATCGGGATGGTGGATGCTCCGGTGTCGGGCGCGAAGTTCAAGGCCAAGGACGCAACGCTGGCGATCATGGTGGGCGGCGAGCTGGAGGATTTCGCCAAGGTGCTTCCCGTCCTGCAAAAGCTCGGCAACCAGATCTTCCACGTCGGCCCGCTCGGCGCAGGGCACGCGGTGAAGGCGCTGAACAACTATCTCGGGGCGGCGGGCACGCTGGCGGGATTCGAGGCGCTGCTGATCGCGCAGGCGTTCGGCCTGGATCCGGTGCCGATGCTCGATGCGATCAATGCGTCGACCGGGCGCAACAGCTCGACGGCGCGCAAGATTCCCCAGGACATCCTGACCGGGGCTTTCAACTCGGGCTTCAAGCTCGCGCTGATGACAAAGGACGTGGGCATCGCCGCTGAGCTGGCGCGGGGGCTGAAGGTCAAGACTCCGTTCCTGGACGAAACGCTGAAGCACTGGCGCGCGGCGCAGAAAAAGCTGCCGCGCGAGGCGGATCACACCGAGATCTACAAGTACCAGCAAAAACTCGCTCGGGGAGGTCTGAAGAAGTCGTCCCCGCGAAGGCGGGGACCCAGTTTAGAGAATTAGAAAGCCTCCTCAATAAGGTCTCTCCATTCGGGATTCATCTGCTTGATCAGCCTGATCTTCCACGCGCTTGGGTGGACTCCAAACTGTTGCACTTCAAATGTGAATCCACCTCCCCGCCTTCGCGGGGACGACCATTCAGCTTTTTCAGAGTTTCCTTAGCGCGGTTTAAGCCGGCTCTCCTTACCGCCTGCCTTCTCGTCCTGGACAGCCGATCCGGAGCGGCGAGCGGGAACTAATCTTGCTCAAGGCGGCCCCATGCCAGTGGGCAAGGAGGTCTACCGGGTAGGAATCACCGGCTCGTACGGGGGGCTCAACCTCGGCGACGAGGCGATTCTGCAGTCCATCATTACCCAGCTGCGGAAAGACGTTCCCAAGGTCGAGATCACGGTCTTTTCGCGCGACGCCGAAGACACCAAGCGCCGCCACGGCGTGGAGCGCTCGGTCCCGGTGCGCAAGCTCTCGCGCGCCGAGGTGCTGCCCGAGGTCGAGCGCCTCGATCTCCTGATCCTGGGCGGCGGCGGCATCCTGTATGACGCCGATGCGCGCACGTACCTGCGCGAGGTTTCGCTCGCGCGCGAGAAG
>DATADT010000476.1:0-1834 GCA_036258355.1 Burkholderiales bacterium | reverse complement strand
GCATGCGCACGCCATGACGCGCGAGCTCGGTGCGGTGCACCCAGCCCGTCGTGCGGCCGAGCGTGTGGCCGAACGGCGTGTGCGAGCGCTTGAGCATGGTGATCCGGTACTGCGGTTCGGGGACCGACGGGGAACCGATCTTACCTTCGGGCGAGAAGCCCCAGTGAAGGGCGAACACCACAGGGTCCCGGGTCGCGAGGCTGCCGCGCTCGAGGAGGTAGAGCGCGACATCGAACCCGATCCCGCCCATGCCGATGATCGCGACATTGCGTCCGGGTTGGACGCGCCCGGTGAGGACGTCCACGTAGCTCGCGACGTTCGGGCCGTCGATGCCCCGAATCGGCGGCGTGCGCGGGTCCACCCCGGTGGCGATCACCACCTCGTCGAAACTGCGCAGTTCGGACTCCGAGGGGATTCTTTTGAGTAACACCTTTACCCCGGCTCGCTTGAGGCGCTCGGAGAAGTAAGCGATCGATTCGGCGAATTCCTGCTTTCCTGGAATGACCTTGGCGAGCTTGAACTGGCCGCCGAGCTCGGCGCTTCTCTCGTACAGCGTGACGGCGTGGCCGCGCTCGGCGGCGTGGGCGGCGCAGGACAGCCCTGCAGGGCCGCCGCCGACAACAGCGATTCTCTTTGAAGAAGAAACCGGCAGAAAGCGAAGCTTTGTCTCTCGTCCCGCCCGAGGATTCACCACGCAGCTCGCCGGCTGGCCGATGAAGTAGTGATCGAGGCAGGCCTGGTTGCAGGCGATGCAGATGTTGATGCCGGCACGGTCGCCAGCGCGCGCCTTGTTGGCGAATTCCGCATCGGCGAGCATCGCGCGCGCCGCCGAGACCATGTCGGCGTAGCCGCGCGCGAGGATGGACTCGGCCACCTCCGGCGCGTTGATGCGGTTCGAGGCCACCACGGGAATGCGCACCGCCTGCTTCAGCCGGTGCGCCGCCCAGGCGAACCCGCCGCGCGGCACCGCCTGCGCGATGGTCGGGATGCGCGCTTCGTGCCAGCCGATGCCGGTGTTGAGGAGGGTCGCCCCGGCCGCTTCAATTCTCTTTGAAAGGATTTCTGTTTCGTGAGCTTTGAGACCGCCTTCGACGAGGTCGAGCGCGGAGATGCGGTAGACGATGATGAAGTCCCGCCCCGCGGCGGCACGTGTGCGCCGCACCACCTCGACTGGGAAGCGCATGCGGTTCTCGAGCGCTCCGCCCCAATCGTCCGCTCGCTGGTTGGTGCGCGGCGCGAGGAACTGGGTGAGGAGGTAGCCTTCCGAGCCCATCACCTCGACGCCGTCGTAGCCCGCTTCGCGGGCGAGCGCCGCGGCGCGCGCGAAGTCGTCGATCGTGGCTTCGATCTCGCTCGGGGTCATCTCGCGCGGCGTATGCGGGTTGATCGGCGACTTGAGCGCCGAGGGCGCGACGATGCGCTCGTGCATGCCGTAGCGCCCCGAGTGCAGGAGCTGGAGCACGATGCGCCCGCCGGCTTGGTGAACGGCGCGCGGGATGATCCGATGGTTGTAAACATCATTGGAGCTTGAAAACTCCGCGCGGTGCGGGCCCAGATTTCCCGCGTCGTTGGGCGAGAAACCGCCGGTCACGATGAGCGCCGCGCCGCCCTTCGCGCGCTCGGCGTAGAACGCGGCGAGCCGCTCCATGCCGTCGGGCCGCGCCTCGAGGCCGGTGTGCATCGAGCCCATGATGATGCGGTTGGGCAGCACCGCGATCCCCAGGTCCAGGGGCTCGAAAAGCCGGGGGTAACGCATTTCAGTTTCTTAGCACGAAAATCGTGCCGAGGACGACGAGCGCGGCGCCGGCAACCATAAGGAGTGTCACCGTTTCTC
>DATADT010000475.1:0-6138 GCA_036258355.1 Burkholderiales bacterium | reverse complement strand
CGCGCTACGACGCTGGTGCGGCCTTCCTGGAAGTCGAAGTACTCCACCGCGTAGCCCCATTCCTCGAGCATCGCGCCGGCGTAGCGGGCGCAGTCGCGCTCGCGGCCGGGCGGGTTGACGGTGTCGAAGCGAAGCAGCGTCTTGGTAAGGGAAACGGCATCCTGGCCGGTCATTGCGCCGATGATAGACGCAGGCGCGGTTCCGGCGTATTTTTTCTCCCCACCCCGGAGGCGACGCAATGTACAACGTCGTGGTCGAATGGCTGGATGAGGACAAAACGCGCGCGCGCTTCTCCCTGCCGGGCCGGCAGGAATGGCGCGCCGAGCATATCGACGCCCTGATCCAGGTCCTTGCGGGCATCCGCTCCGGAATGTCGCCCACGGTGTCACAGGAGCCGCCGCAGGTTCACTCGGACGCACTGCACAATCCGCGCTATGCCACCGAGCTCCACCCGTTCTCGGGCGGCACCCTACTGGAGATTCGGCATCCCGCCCTCGGCTGGATGGATTTCGTGCTGCCAAGCCTCGAGCGCATCCGCATGACGCGGTTCCTGACCGAGCAGGAAGAGACCTGGCAGCGCTTCAAACGCTAGGAAAGGAGAAGACAACGTGGCAAAAGCCTATTGGGTGGTGACCTATCGCGCGATCAAGGATCCGGAAAAGCTTGCCGCCTACGCCAAGCTCGCCGGGCCGGCGATACAGGGACTCGGGGGCAGGTTCATCGTGCGCGGGACCCCGGCAAAGACCTTCGAGGGCGGGCTCAACCAGCGCACCGTGGTGAGCGAGTGGCCGGATCTGAAGACAGCGATCGCCGCGTACGACAGCCCCGCGTACAAGGAAGCGCTGCGCGCGCTCGGAAACGGCGCCGAGCGCGACATCCGCATCGTCGAGGGTGCCTAGCCGCGCTTTCCCAGCGCGCCTGGGTTCACGACGTTGATCGGCGAGCCGGCGGCGAAGGCGACCACCTGGTCGAAGATGTCGGAGAACTGGACCTCGTACTCTTCGCGCGTGACGTAGCCGAGGTGCGGCGTGCCGACGACGTTCTCCATCGAGAGCAGCGGATGCCGGCCACCGGTCACCGGCTCTTCCTCGTAGACGTCGATCGCGGCCTTGCCCGGCCGGCCGGCCTCGAGCGCGCTCACTAGTGCGCCGGGCTCGATGAGCGGTGCCCGGCTCGTGTTGACGATGAGCGCCGTCGGCTTCATGCGCGCTAGGTCCGCTGCGGTCACGATGCCACGCGTCGCATCCACGAGCCGCATGTGCAGCGTGATGACGTCGCATTCGGCGAAGAACGCTTCCTTGCTCGGCGCCACCGCGTAACCGTCGGCGCGCGCTTTGGCGCGCGTAGCTTCGCGCGCCCACACCTGCACCTGCATGCCGAAGGCGCGCCCGTAGCTCGCGACCACCGACCCGATCCGTCCGTAGCCGTAGACGCCGAGCGTCTTGCCGCGCAGCGTGGTCCCGACTCCGATCTGCCACCGCCCGGCCTTGAGCGCGGCGGCCTGCTGTGGAATGTCGCGCACCGCGGCAAGGATCAGCGCCCAGGTCATCTCGGCGGTGGAGTACGACGGCGTTCCCGGGTGCATGTCGGAGCACACCACCACGCCGAGGCGCGTGCACGCTTCGATGTCAATGTGCGGATAGACGCTGCGCTGGCTGATGAGCCTCAACTTCGGCAGCCGCTCGAGCAGCGGCGCGCGGATCTTGGTGCGCTCCCGGATCAGGATGAGTGCCTCGGCGTCCTCGAGGCGCGCGGCGAGCGCATCAGTGTCCTGCACATGGTCGGTCCACACCTTCACCTCGTGGCCCGCGAGCTTGCGGAAGCACTGGAGCGTGCGCAGCGTGTCGTGGTAATCGTCGAGAATAGCAACCTTCATGGCTGATAGTTTAATCTCGGGGCATGGCCCAACCTCAGCTCGTCGATCCCCATGACCCGGTGATGACCGGGGAGAACTCGTTCGTGCGGCTCTCGAACGACAACGGCAACACGATACCGGAACGCGTAAGCCACTGGCGCGTGCTCTGGTCGCCGGCCGGACAAGGTCATGCGCTCTATATTGAAAGCACCCTCCTCGGATCGAAACCCAAGATCTATGCAGATAACGCAGGCGTCGCGCGCTTCTTGCAGCGAACGATCGAGACCCTCCTGCACAAGCCCTTCGCTGACGAATCGCTGCCGATCGTGGATGCGAAGTTCGAGCGCACCGGCAACTCGCTGAGCACGGTCGAAGAGCGCATCGTGTCGGCAAGAGACCAGATCATCCTCACCTGGTGGGACTTCATGGCGCCGTTCGTGCTGACCATGCCGCCCGGCGCAATGAACCGCCCGCTCGGCGTCTACAGCACCTTCATTCCGGCGCGCAACGCGCAGCTCTCGGTAAACGGTCAGGCGGCACCGGGCAAGGTATTTCCGCAGGAGCGCGGCGGCCGGCCCTCGTCGAGCTGCGTGCTCGCCTGGTCGGAAACCTGGGTGAAACCGAAGGGCTGATCATGGCCGTACTGCGCATCGCGAAGATGGGCAATCCGGTCCTTCTGCAGAAGGCGGCGCCGGTCGATGATCCGACCGCGCCCGAGATCCGGCGCCTCGCCGCGGACATGCAAGACACTATCGAGGACATCGGCGCGAGCGGGCTCGCCGCACCGCAGGTGTTCGTTTCGAAGCGCGTGGTCGTCTACCGGATCATCGCGGCGCGCATACCGCCCGGCTCGGGCCTCGAGCCGCTCCCCTGGACGGTGATGGTCAACCCGGTAATCACGCCGAAGAGCGAGGCCAAGACGCCCGTATGGGAGCGCTGCCTCTCCGTGCCCGGTCTCCATGGCAAGGTGCCGCGCTATATGGAAGTTGAAATTGAGTACCTTGATTTGCAGGGAAAGAGGCACCGGCATCAGGCAACGAGCTCATGGGCTGCACTCTTGCAGCATGAATGCGACCATCTCGACGGCATCGTGTACCCGATGCGGATGACCGACCTTTCGCTGCTCGCCTACAACGACGAGCCCGGGTCGCTCGCGAAAGAGGTCGCTGCGAATCCGACCGGCATCGATCCGCTGTTCATCGACCTGGTGGAGCGCTGGCCCGGTCGCAGCCGCTGGTACTCCTAGAAACGAGAACCCCGCCGGGGCGGCGGGGTTCGGCGCGGTTTTTCTTTTGGGCGCGCCCTAGACCGGAACCGGGTCGGGCTGCTCGACCGGTTTGTCGGCCGGCGCGGGCTTGGCCGGTGTCTGCTCCTTGGCCTGGCGGCGCTTTTCCTCCGCCTCGCGCGCGCGGCGCGCCTCTTCAAGGCGCCAGTACTCCTCGTAGCACATAGGCACCTCCTTTCGGACTGCCCGCCTATCCTACGCCGATTTCTTCTGCTGCTGGGGATACCAGTCGGCGATCTGCCCGCCGCTCCAGAACAGCACATCTTTGTGCGCGCGGATGTCCTCGAGTGCGCGGCGGTAGTACTTCGCCCGGTGCGGCGCGCCCATGATGTACGGATGAACCACGAGCGCCATGACGCGCGCTGATTCCCGCGAGTCGGCGTAGAGCTGCTCGAACTGGTCCATGGCGCGGCGGTAATACTCGCCCGCCTCGTGATGCTGGATGAGCATCATCGCGACGTCGTTGCATTCCTGCGTGTACGGCATGTTGAGGATCGGCCGGGTGCGCGTTTTGAGCATCACCGGCTGGTCATCGAGCACCCAGTCGCACACATAGTCGTAGCCCGCGTCGGCGAGCAGGTCAGGCGTCTCCCAGGTCTCGGTCAGGCCCGGCCCGAGCCAGCCGCGCGGCCGCTTTCCGGTGAACGCACGGATGACCTCGGTGGTCTTGGCGATGTCCTCGCGCTCGTTCTCCACCTTCTGCATGTTGCGCTGCGTATAGCCGTGGCCCATGAACTCCCAGCCGCGCTCGAGCGCCGCGCGCGAGATCGGCTCGTAGGCCTTCACCGCGGTGCCGTTGATCGCCAGCGCAGCTTTGATATTCAAAGAGTCAAGAATCTCAGCCAATCGCCAAAAACCGACGCGGTTGCCGTACTCGTGCCACGCCCAGTTCGGGATGTCGGGCATCGGCGCGCCGCCGGCCGGCGGGGTGAGCACGGTGCGCGGCATCGGCTGGTCGATGTCCCATTCCTCGACGTTGACGATCGTCCAGACGATCATGCGCGCGCCGCCGGGAAGCCTGAGCGGCGCGCGCTGGGTGATGGGTGAATAAGCGATCCGCTCGAGGGGTTTCATGAGAAAGTGATGCTACTCTTCCCGCCGGAGGAGGGACCCGGTGGACGCGAACTTCTGGCTCATCCAGACGTTCAACGGCGTGTCGTACGGCGCGCTGCTGTTCCTGCTCGCGAGCGGGCTCACGCTCATCTTCGGCGTGATGCGCATCGTCAACCTTTCGCACGGCGCCTACTTCCTGCTCGGCGGCTACGTCGCGCTGACGGTGATCGGCGCCACCGGCTCATGGGTGCTCGCGCTGCCCGCGGCTGCGCTCACCATCGCGGTCGTCGGCTTGCTCATGGAAAGAATGTTCCTGCGGCCCCTGGGCTTCGACCCGCTGCGCCAGGTGCTGCTCACGGTCGGCTTCGCGTTCCTCTTCCAGCAGGCGGCGCTCGACATCTGGGGCGGCGACAACCTGATCATCCAGCCGCCGGCTGCTCTCTCGAAAAGCGTGGTCGTCGGCGGGTTGCACCTGCCGGTGTACCGCATCTTCATGATCGCGCTCGCCGCGGCGATCGGGCTTGCGCTCTGGTTCGCGATGGAGCGAACGCGCATCGGCGCGGTGGTGCGCGCGACCGTGGACGACGCCGAGATGGCGCGCGGCGTGGGCATCGACACTTCCAGGGTCTCGATGTTCATCTTCGCCCTGGGGGCTTTTCTCGCCGCGCTCGGCGGCGTGATCGGCGGAGCGTTCCTCGGCATCTACCCGGGCCTCGATTTCGAGGTGCTGCCGATCGCGTTCGCGGTGGTGATCATCGGCGGCATGGGCTCGCTCGCCGGCGCCGCGGTCGGCAGCATGCTGGTCGGCCTGGCCGATAACTTCGGCAAGGCGCTCTTTCCCGAGGTGGCGTACTTCAGCCTGTACGCGCCGATGGTGCTGATCCTCGCCATGAAGCCGACCGGGCTCATGGGAAGAGAATGAAGCGGATATTGATCTTGCTGGGTTGTTTGGCAGTCGTTGCTGCCATCGCGCCGTTCACCGGGCCGTTCATCATCCTGCTCCTTGCGCAGATTCTCGTGCTCGGCATCATCGCCATGAGCGTCGACCTGCTCCTCGGCTACACCGGCCTGCCGTCGCTCGGCCAGGCGGCCTACCTCGGCGTCGGCGCGTACCTCACCGCGATCCTCGCCACCAAGTTCGGCTTCGGCCTGGGCTGGGATTTCTGGCTCGTGATAGCGATGGGCATGGCCGCGGGCGCGGCGACCGCGGCGTTCTTCGGTCTGTTCGCCATCCGCGCGAGCGGCGTGTACTTCCTGATGATCACGCTCGCGCTCGGCATGTGCGTCTGGGGCCTCGCCTACCGCTGGAACTCGCTCACCGGCGGCGACAACGGCATCAACATGCGCGGGCGGCCGAAGCTCGGCGAGCTCGCGTTCGCGAACGACCTCGTCTTCTTCTACGTGGTGCTCGGTTTCTTCATCGCCTCGTTCTTCGCGCTGCAGCTTCTCGTCAGCTCGCCTTTCGGCAAGAGCCTGGTCGGGATCCGCGAGCGCGAGCTTCGCATGCGCATCCTCGGCTACAACACATGGCTCCACAAATACATGGCCTTCGTCATCGCGGGCGCGTTCGGCGGGCTCGCGGGCGTATTGTGGGCGCACCTGAACGGCATCGTCAGCCCGACCGACGTGCTGCTGCCCACCTCGGTCGACGTACTTCTGATGGTGGTGCTCGGCGGGCCGGGAACGCTTGTCGGCGGGTTGATCGGAGCAACGGTGGTGGTGTTCCTGCGCGAGTATCTCGCCACCTTGGTGCAGTGGTGGCAGTACGTGCTCGGGGCGGTTTACGTGCTGACGATTCTGTACCTGCCCGGCGGCATCATGGCTTTCTTTAAAGGAGGAGGAAAACGATGAAACGCATTGCGGTGTTGCTCGCGGGAGCCCTGGCGGCCGCTCCCGCTGTCTCCCAGGAGCTGAAGATCGGATTTCTGGCGCCGATGACGGGGAT
>DATADT010000474.1:0-4469 GCA_036258355.1 Burkholderiales bacterium | reverse complement strand
CACATCGACGTCGTCAGCGCCGAAGAGTCGGTATTCTCCGGCGAGGCCGAGTTCGTCGTGCTCCCGGGCGAGGCGGGCGAGCTTGGCATCTATCCGCGCCACACCCCGCTGATCACCCGCATCAGGCCCGGAGCGGTGCGCATCGTTCCGGCCGGCGGCGGCGAAGAGCAGCTCATCTTCGTCGCCGGCGGCATCCTGGAAGTCCAGCCCAAAGTGATCACGGTGCTCGCCGATACCGCCATCCGTGGGCACGATCTGGACGAGGCCAAGGCCAACGAAGCGCTGCAGAAGGCCGAGGAGGCACGCCGGACCGCGCGCGACAGGCAGGAAATCGCGGCGGTCGAGAGCGAAGTGTCGATGCTGGCGGCGCAGCTCGCCGCGATCCGCAAGATGCGCAAGCGATAGTCCGGGGGGACTTAGGTCGCTGAAGAAAGCTAGCAGCACCTGGTAAGCAGCCGCCGCTCCTGGGGCGCGCGGGCGCGGTATTCCAGCTCCACGCGCAGCGTCTCGCCCGGTGCGATGAGCGCCGTGCGCTCGACTACGGCTGCGCCGTACCTGAGCGTCAGCAGCGCGGACTCGGGCGCACCGGCGCCGCGCGCGAAGCTCAGGCGCTCGAGCACGGCGTTCTGCGGCAGGCGAAAGAGATACACACCGGCGAGCGGCTCGTCGAACGGGTTCGCGTAGGCTTCCACGATCCGCCGGTGACCTTCCTCCTTGGACTCGTTCTGCGCAAAGAGCAGCGTTGCCGGCGCGAGACCCGCGTGCCGCTCGAGTAGCAGGCTCCCCTCATCGGCGTACGCCGGCGCCGCGAGCAGCATAGCCACTGCCGCCAGCACCACTGCCACCGCCACGCCGAGCGCTGAAGCGAGTGCAAGTAGCCCGAGCAGCGGCAAGGCGGGTTTCGCTTGGGGTTCGATCTCCACGGATCCTCCTGTGTGTCGTCGACCCCATCCTGGAGGCAGGAACCGCGCCCGCACCGCCCGCTGGCGGGCAAGGCGGCGAAGAATTCTGGCAAACCGGGGGCGGCGGGGCAGGCGCGCGGCGCGTTCGGCTATAGTCGCCGGCATGTCGCGCCGCATCGCAATCGTCGAGGACGAGCCGGCCATTCGCGCGAACTACGCGGAGGCGCTGCGCAAGCACGGCTTCGAGGTCGCCGCGTACGCCGGGCGCGCCGAGGCGCTCGCGGCGATGAAAAGCCGGCTGCCCGACCTCGCGCTCATCGACATCGGCCTCGGCGCCGACGTCGACGGCGGGTTTGCGCTTTGCCGCGAGCTGCGCGCCATGTCGGCCGCGCTGCCGATCATCTTCCTTACCGCGCGCGACAGCGACTTCGATACGGTTGCCGGCCTGCGCCTCGGGGCGGACGATTACCTGACCAAGGATGTGAGCCTGCCGCATCTTCTCGCTCGCATTGCGGCACTCTTCCGGCGCGCCGAGCTGTCCGCCGACGCCGCCGCGGCGCCCGAGCGCCTGGAGCGCGGCGCGCTCGCCATCGACCTGAAGCGCTTTACCGTCGCCTGGCGCGGCGGGGCGGTGCCGCTCACGCTGACCGAGTTCTGGATGGTGCATGCGCTCGCCAAGTTCCCGGAGCACGTGAAGACCCGCGAGCAGCTGATGCGCGAAGCGAACCTCGTGGTGGACGACGGCACTATCACCTCGCACATCAAGCGCATCCGCAGGAAGTTCCTCGCCGTCGACCCGGCGTTCGACGCGATCGACACGGTCTACGGCATGGGTTATCGCTGGCGGGCATGAAGCGGTTGCGCTTCAGCCTGCGGGTGAAGCTCGCGTTGGTGCTGCTCGCCCTGGCGGCGCTGCCCCTTGCGGGGATCCTGTACGTCAACGAGGTCGAGCGCTTCCTGCTGCGGGAGCAGGAGCAGTCGTTGCTTGCCGTGGCGCGCGCGGTCGCCACCGCGCTGCACGAGCGCCCGCAGCTCCTCGCGAGCGCTTCGGGGCGCGATGACGAGGTCGACGCCATTCTGCTCGGCCTGCAACGGGCGTCTTCGCGGATCTGGGTGGTTGACGGCCGCTACCAGGTCATCGCCTCCGCGGGAAGCCTGCGGCGCGCGACCGAGGTCGCCTCCGAAGCGCCGTGGTGGCAGCCGCTCGTCACGTTTTCGTTCGGCTGGTTGATCCCGCGGCCGACCGAGGACTTCGCCGAAGGGCAGCTCGAGGACGTGCTCGCCACCGGCTGGGACGTCGCGGCCGCGCTGCAAGGGACGCCGGCGACGCGTGTGCGCCACACGCGCGACGGCCGCGCGGTCGTGATGTCGGCGGCGCACCCGATCTGGAGCGGCGACGAGGTCGCGGGTGCGGTGGTCACCGAGGAAACGACCAACTCGGTGATGTCGGTAAAGAGCGCCGCGCTCGAGCGGCTGCTGCTGCTGACGCTCGGGGTATTCGCCGGCGCCGCGGTGCTCCTGATGGCGTTCGCCACGCGGCTCTCGGTGCGCATCCGGCGGCTGCGCGACGAGGCGGAATCGGCAATCGACGCGCGCGGGCGCATCGCCCGACTCACTACCGGCTCGAACGCCGGCGATGAGATCGGCGACCTTTCGCGCAGCTTCTCGGCAGTGCTCGAGCGCCTTGCCGAGCACCATGCCTATCTCGAGTCGATGGCCGGGCGCCTGTCGCACGAGCTGCGCACGCCGATCGCCGTGGTGCGCTCGTCGCTCGAGAACCTCAAGCTCTCCGGGGAGGATTCCGCCCGCTATATCGAGCGCGCCGAGCAGGGGCTCGCTCGGCTCGGGCGGATCCTGGAGCGCATGACCGAGGCCTCGCGCCTGGAGCAGAGCCTGAGCGCGGTAGAGCGCACGCGCTACGACCTCGCGGCGGTAGTTCGAGGCAGCGTCGAGGGCTACCGTGTTGCTTATCCGCAGTCGGCTTTTGTCCTCGAGCTGCCGCCGGGCCGCCTCGAGGTGGAAGGCTCACCCGACCTCGCGGCACAGCTCCTCGACAAGCTGATCGAGAACGCGGTCGATTTCAGCTGTCCCGGCGCGCCGGTGCGCGTCACGCTGGAGCAGAGCGGCGGCGTCGCAGCGCTCACCGTGTCGAACAAGGGGCCGCTGCTGCCCGACAGAATGCGCACGCAGCTTTTCGAGTCGATGATCTCGGTGCGCGACGCGGCCGGCGCCGCGACGCCGCATCTCGGCCTCGGGCTCTACGTCGCGCGCCTGATCGCTCAGTTCCACGGCGGAACGATCGCCGCCTCCAACCTGCCGAGCGGCGATGGGGTCGCGGTGGGCGTGCGCATTCCGCTCGCATGACGCACGACCTGCTCGTGATCGGCGGCGGCATCAACGGCGCCGGCATCGCGCGCGATGCCGCGGGGCGCGGCCTGTCGGTCATCCTGGTCGAGAAGGCGGATCTCGCCGGCGCCACGTCGTCCGCGTCGTCCAAGCTGATCCACGGCGGCTTGCGCTACCTCGAGCAGTTCGAGTTCCGCATGGTCGCCGAGGCGCTCGCCGAGCGCGAGATCCTGCTGCACATCGCGGGGCATCTCACCTGGCCCACCCGCTTCGTCGCGCCCCACGTCCCGGGCGTGCGTCCGCGATGGATGATCCGTGCCGGGCTCTTCCTGTACGACCACCTTGCGCGCCGCTCGCTGCTGCCCGGATCGCAGGCGGTGCGCCTGGACCGGCCGCCTTATGCCTCGGGCCTGCGTCCGCAGATCAAGCATGGCTTCGTGTTTTCGGACTGCCGCGTCGACGATGCGCGCCTCGTCGTTGCGAACGCCCTCGATG
This sequence comes from Burkholderiales bacterium, assembly GCA_036258355.1. Taxonomy (GTDB): domain Bacteria; phylum Pseudomonadota; class Gammaproteobacteria; order Burkholderiales; family SG8-39; genus SCGC-AG-212-J23. The sequence continues at coordinate 726 of DATADT010000474.1, read as the reverse complement.
CCGCGCAGCGCGGCGCACGCATCCTGACGCGAACCGGGCTTGTTTCGGCCAGGCGTCGCGGCGACGTGTGGCATGCCGAGCTCTCCAGCGGCGAAACGGTTGAAGCGCGCGCGGTGGTAAATGCGGCAGGCCCCTGGGTCAAGGAGGTGCTGAACCAAAACCTCGCCCAGCCGACGCGCGACGCGGTGCGGCTGGTGAAAGGCAGCCACCTCTTGCTGCCGCGCCTGTACGAAGGCGAGCACGCATTCATTCTGCAGAACGACGACCGGCGCGTCATCTTCATGATCCCGTACGAAGAGCAGTTCACGCTCGTCGGCACGACCGACGTCGACTACGACGGCGACCCGGCAGCGCCGGCGGCCAGCGAAGCCGAAGCCGAGTACCTGTGCCGCGCGCTCGGGCGCTATCTCGTGCGCCCGCCGGCGCCTGCCGAGTCGTTGTGGCGCTACGCCGGGGTTCGGCCGCTGTACGACGACGGCTCCGCCAATCCCTCGGCCATCACGCGCGACTACACGCTGCGAGTGGACGACGACGCGGGCGCGGCGCCCGTGCTTTCGGTGTTCGGCGGCAAGATAACGACCTACAGGCGCCTTGCCGAGCACACCCTCGCGAAGCTCGCGCCGTATTTCCCCGGCCTCAAGCCGCCCTGGACCGCGCAGGTCCCGCTTTCTGGCAGCGATTGGGCGAGCCGCGAGGCGGCGAAGCGCGAGCTCGCCGGGCGGTACC
>DATADT010000473.1:0-1928 GCA_036258355.1 Burkholderiales bacterium | reverse complement strand
CGCGGCATCGCCTGCCTGCCGGGGCGGGAACGGGAGTTCCGCGACGGCGTAAAGCGGGCGATCGACTACGCGAGGGCGGCGCGCTGTCCGCGGCTCAACTGCCTGGCCGGCATCGCGCCCGCCGACCGTGAGCACTTCGCGGTGCTGGTCGGGAACGTGCGCTACGCCGCGCGCGAGCTCGGCGCCGCCGGCCTGAGCCTCACGCTCGAGCCGATCAACACGCGCACCGTGCCGGGCTTCTTCCTGTCGCGCTCCGCGCAGGCGCTCGACGTGCTGAACGCCGCCGGCGAAGGCAATGCGTTCCTGCAGTACGACTTCTTCCACATGCAGATCATGGAAGGCGACCTGGCGAGCAGCGTCGAGCGGCTGCTCGCGCGGATCGGGCACATTCAGCTCGCCGACGTCCCCGATCGCCACGAGCCCGGCACGGGGGAGATCAACTTCGATTTCCTGCTCGCCCGCCTCGATGCGCTCGGCTACTCGGGCTGGGTAGGATGCGAATACAATCCCAAGGGTGACACGCTGGAAGGCCTGAAGTGGGCGCAGCCCTACCTGTCGTAGCCGCGCTGCGCGCGTTCCTGCCGGAGCGGGCGCTGCTCCACGAGGAAGAAGATACCCGGCCGTACGAGTGCGACGGCCTGACGGCGTATCGGCAGCTTCCGATGGTGGTCGCGCTGCCGGAGACGGAAGACCAGGTGCGGCGCATTCTTCAGGTCTGTTCTTCCCTGAACATCCCTGTTGTCCCTCGCGGCGCCGGCACTGGCCTTTCCGGTGGCGCGCTGCCGCCCGGCGATGGCGTGCTCCTTTCGATGGCCAAGTTCATGCGCGTGCTGCGCATCGATCCGCTCGCGCGCGTGGCGGTGGTCCAGCCCGGCGTGAGGAACGCGGTGGTGTCGGAGCTCGCGGCGCCCCACGGCCTGTACTACGCGCCCGATCCGTCAAGCCAGATCGCCTGCACGATCGGCGGCAACGTAGCCGAGAACTCGGGCGGCGTGCATTGCCTGAAATACGGCCTCACTTTGCACAACGTTCTCGGCGTGCGCGGCTTCACGATCGACGGCGAGCCGCTCGAGCTCGGTGGCGAGGCGCCCGACGCGCCCGGCTACGATCTCCTCGCGCTCGCGGTCGGCTCCGAAGGAATGCTTTTTGTAGTCACCGAGGTGACGCTCAAGCTCCTGCCCAAGCCGCAATGCGCGCGCGTCATCATGGCGTCGTTCGACGACGTGGAGAAAGCCGGCGCCGCGGTCGCCGACATCGTCGCCGCCGGCATCGTTCCCGCCGGGCTCGAGATGATGGACCGGCCCGCCACGCGCGCGGTCGAGCAGTTCGTGGGCGCGGGCTACGACCTCGAGGCGGCGGTGATCCTGCTGTGCGAGTCCGACGGCACGCCCGAGGAGGTCGACGACGAGATCGCGCGCATGAAAGCCGTGCTTGAACGCGCTGGCGCCATGCGCATGACGGTGTCGCGCGACGAGGCCGAGCGGCTGCGCTTCTGGTCGGGGCGAAAAGCCGCGTTTCCGGCGGTCGGCCGCATCTCGCCAGACTACTACTGCATGGACGGCACCATACCGCGCAAGCGCCTCGGCGAGATGCTCACCTTCATCGCCTCGCTGGAGAAAAAGTACGGCCTGCGCTGCCCGAACGTGTTCCACGCCGGCGACGGGAACCTCCACCCGCTGATCCTGTTCGACGCGAACAGCGCCGACGAGCTTCACCGCACCGAGCTCTTCGCCGCCGAAGTGCTCGAGAAATGCGTCGAGGTCGGCGGCACGATCACCGGCGAGCATGGCGTCGGCGTGGAGAAGATCAACCAGATGTGCGTGCAGTTCGGCGCCGCCGAGCTCGAGCTCTTCCATGGCGTGAAGCGCGCGTTCGACCCGAAGGGCCTGCTGAATCCCGGCAAGGCGGTGCCGACGCTCGCGCGCTGC
>DATADT010000472.1:0-3492 GCA_036258355.1 Burkholderiales bacterium | reverse complement strand
CGAAGTGGCTGGCGGAAAAGAAGCCCGACGTTCTTTTCGTCTGCTTCAACGACCACGCGACCACGTTCTTCTTCGACCACTATCCGACCTTCGCGCTCGGCGTGAGCGACGAGTACCGCATCGCCGACGAAGGCCTTGGAGCAAGAAATATTCCTCGGTTGAAAAGCAATGCCGCGTTGTCGCGCCACATCGCGCGCTCGCTGGTGGCCGACGAGTTCGACATCTCGATCTTCCAGGACCTGCCGCTCGACCACGGGCTGCATTCGCCGCTCACCATGATGTGGCCGAAGAGCCCCGACTGGCCGGGCGCGGTGGTGCCGCTGGTGGTGAACGTGGTGCAGCAGCCCCTGCCCACGCCCCGCCGGTGTTTCAAACTGGGGAGATCGATAAGAAAAGCGGTGGAAAGCTATCCGGAGGACCTCAAGGTCGCGATGGTCGGCACCGGCGGGCTCTCGCACCAGATGATCGGCGAGCGCGCCGGCTTCAACGACGAGGCCTGGGACCGCGAGTTCCTCGAGCTCATCGAGCGCGATCCCGAGCGCCTCGCGAGCATGACGGTCGAGGACTTCCAGCTGCGCGGCGGCAACGAAGGCGCGGAAGTCATCATGTGGCTCATCATGCGCGGCGCGCTGGACGCGCGCGCGAAGAAGCTGCACCAGAGCTACTACCTTCCCATGACGACGGCGATGGCGGTGGCGCTCTTTGAGTAGGTACGTCTTCGACCTCGAGCGCAGCGCGCGCGGCCTGCGCCTCAACCGGTTTCTCAACGGCCTGACCAAGGCCGAGAAGCGCAAGCTTTTCCTCGAGAAGCCCGAGGAAGCCATGAAGGGACTGACCGAAGAGGAAAAGGACATGGTGCGCCGCCTCGATTGGAAGGCGCTGCAGGACTACGGCGCGAGCTTCTTCTGCCTGGAGAAGCTCGCGCGGGTGAAGGGCGTGTCGAATCCCGATATGGTCGCCGCGTTCCGCGGCGAGACACTCGAGCAGTTCCTCAAGACGCGCCGCGTGCCGGGGGCACGGTGAAGCTGAAGACGCTGATCGGCGACTATCCGGTCACGAAGCAGTTCCGCACGCGGACCGATCGCTTCGACTTCGCCGAGTACCAGGGCAGCGTCGCCACGATGTTCAAGCGCGTGGTCCGCAACCTCGAGTTCGACGTCGCCGAGATGGCGATCATGACCTTTCTCGTCGCCAAGGCCTTCGCGAAGCCCTACCGGTTGCTTCCCTTCGTCGTGATGGCGCGCTACCAGCATCCTTATCTCGTGTTCAATGCGGAGAAAGATCCCTTGCTGAAGCCTGAAGCTCTGGAAGGCAAGCGGGTAGGAGTGCGCTCGTATTCAGTTACGACCGGTGCCTGGGTCCGCGGCATCCTGATGGAGGACCACGGCGTCGACATCTCGCGGATCCAGTGGGTGACCTTCGAGGAGCCGCACGTCGCCGAGTTCCGGGACCCCCCCAACGTCCAGCGCGCGCCGGCGGGCAGGGACATCAATGCGATGCTGCTCGCGGGCGAGCTCGACGCTGCGATCCTCGGCGCGATCCCGACCGACCCGCGCCTGAAGCCGCTTATCCGCGATCCCGAGGCGGCGGGTAAGCGCTGGGGCGAAAAGCATCGCGCGATCCAGCTCAACCACCTCGTCGGAGTGAAGTCCACGGTGTCGAAAGCGGCTGCGGACGAGATCTACGGCCTGCTCGTGGAAAGCAAGCAAGCGGCGGGCAACCCACCGATGCTGCCGCACGGACTGGAGGCGAACCGGCGCAACCTCGAGATCGCCATCGACTGCGCCCGTAAGCAGAACATGATTCCGCGCCGCTTCTCCGTCGAGGAGCTGTTCGGATAGACCGCTAGCACGCCGTGCCGGCCAACCTTACGCCGGAGTACCGCGCCGCCGAGGCCGTGTTCCGCAAGGCGCGCGAGCCCAGGGAGCGGCTGCAGTGCCTGCGCGACATGCTGCGCCTCATCCCGAAGCACAAGGGCACCGACCACCTCCAGGCCGACATCAAGCGGCGCATCAAGGAGCTCACCGAGGAGCTCGAGGCGCCGAAGAAGGGTGGCGCGCGCGGCGCACCGTCGTCGACCGTGCGACCGGAAGGCGCGGCGCAGATCGCACTCCTCGGGCCGCCGAACTCCGGCAAGTCGGAGCTGCACGCGCGCCTCACCGGCTCGGGCGCGCACGCCGCGCCTTACCCGTTCACCACGCAGCTGCCGCAGGCAGGCATGCTGCCCTACGAGGACATCGCCTTCCAGCTCGTGGACCTGCCCGCGGTTTCGCCAGAGCACCCGGTGCCCTGGCTCGCCTCGGCGCTGCAGAGCGCGGACGCCTGCCTGCTCGTCGTGGACCTCGCGGAAGCCGATTGCCTCGAGAGGATCGAGGCGCTGCATGCTGTCCTGCGCGCGCAGCGCGTGCACCTCACTTCGCACTGGGGCGCTCGCCCCGAGGAGGACGATCCGTTCGTGATCCGGCTGCCGGCGCTGCTCGTCGCGAATAAGGCCGACCGGCTGGCCGACCCGCAGGCGGAGCTGCGCGCCTTCCTCGAGCTGGAAGGGCTCGACTATCCGGCGGCTGCGGTGTCGGCGCAGACCGGCTACGGCCTGGACGAGATCGGGCCTTGGCTCTTCTCGCACCTCGGCGTGGTGCGCGTCTATACCAAGAGCCCGGGCAAGCCCGCCGACCGCAGCAAGCCGTTCACGCTGCGCGCGGGGCAGCGCGTCGAAGACGTGGCGCGCCTCGTGCACCGGGACCTCGCGCACTCGCTGCGCTACGCGCGCTTGTGGGGAAGATCGGGCTTCGACGGCCAGCACGTGGGCCGCGAGCACGTGCTCGCCGACGGCGACGTGGTCGAGCTTCACTCTTAGTATGATTGCGCCGAGGAGGATTCAATGAAGAAACTGCTTACCGCGCTGCTCGCCGCGCCGCTTCTCGCGTTCGCGCAGGCGTATCCCACGAAACCGGTGCGCATCGTGCTGCCGTTCGGCCCGGGCGGCATTGCCGACATCACCACGCGCACCATCGCGCCGAAGCTGGGCGAGGGCCTGGGCCAGCAGGTGATCGTCGAGAACATGCCCGGCGCGGGCGGCATCCGCGCCGCGGAGACGGTGGCGCGCGCCGAGCCCGACGGGCACACGCTGCTCCTCCTTACGAACGGCAACGCGGTGAGCCAGGCGCTCTTCAAGTCGCTGCCGTACGACCCGGTTAACGACTTCGCGATGATTTCGACGGTCGGGTTCTTCAGCATGGTGATCGTCACGCGGCCCGAATCGCCGGCGAAGACGCTGCTGGAGGCGATCGCCATGGCGAAGGCGAATCCCGGGAAGATGAACATCGGCACCATCACTCCCGGCGGCACCCAGCACCTCGCGGGCGAGCTTTTCCGCTCCACCGCCGGCATCGACGCGCTCGTCGTGCCGCACAAGACCACCGGCGAAGTGATCGTCGCCGCGCGCAACGGCAACGTAGACCTCGCGGTGGATTTCATCGCGCCGCTTCTCTC
>DATADT010000471.1:0-3601 GCA_036258355.1 Burkholderiales bacterium | reverse complement strand
GCCGAGCTTGAGCTGGATCGCCTGGTGCTCGCAGATCGGCTTGCCGAACGTCTGGCGCTGCTGCGAGTACCTCACCGCCTCGTCGAGCGCGGCCTTCGCGACGCCGACGCCGCGCGCGGCGACGTTGAGGCGGCCGAGCTCTAGGCCGCCGACCGCCTGATGGAAGCCGCGCCCCTCCTCGCCGATCAGGTTGCCTGCCGGCACGCGGTAGTCCTGGAATACGAGCTCGGCCGAGTCGATTCCCTTGTAGCCGAGCTTCTCGAGCTTGCGGCTCGCGCTGAACCCCGGGCCCTTCTCGCACAGGAACATCGCCATACCCTTGTGACGCGGCTGCGCTTCAGGATCGGTCTTGGCGAGCACCGCGAAGCACGAACCCTGGATGCCGTTCGAGATCCAGGTCTTGGTGCCGTTGAGGACATAGCTGTGGCCCTCGCGGCGCGCGCGCAGGCGGATCGCCTGGAGGTCGGTGCCGGCATTGGGCTCCGTGAGGGCGAGCCCACCGCGGATTTCTCCGCTTGCGAACCTCGGCAAAAAGGTTTTTTTTAGAGAAGGCGATCCGTATTTCTCCACCAGCAAGGCCATCATGAGGTGCGAATTGAAGATGCCGGTAAGCGACATCCACACTTCGGAAATGCGGCTCACGATTTGCGTATAGACGCCCGCAGAAAGCCCGAGGCCGCCGTATTCGGGGCTGATGGTGGCACCAAAGAGGCCGAGCTTCTTCATCCCTTCTACCATCGCGGCAGGCCAGACGTCCTCGTGCTCGAGCTTCGCCGCGTGCGGCGCAACCTCGCGCTCGAGCCAGCGGTCTACCGCAGCCAGGATTTGGTTAGTAACTTCCAAGAGGGTGACCCCGTTTCATCACGAGGAAGCTGCGCTCGAACTCGCACACCACTTCGCCGCGCTGGTTGCGGCCGAGCGTACGGATAGTGACGATGCCCTCGTTCGGCCGCGATTTCGACTCGCGCTTGTCGAGCACGGTGGATTCGGCGTAGAGCGTGTCGCCGGCGAAAACCGGCCCGGGCAGCTTGATCTCCTTCCAGCCGAGGTTGGCCACCGCGTTGCGGCTCGTGTCGGCGACGCTCATGCCGACGAGCACCGCGAGCGTCAGCGTGCTCACGACAAGCGGTCTTCCGAACTCCGTGCGCTTCGCGTACTCGACGTCGAAATGGATCGGGTGCGTGTTCATCGTGAGGAGCGTGAACCAGGTGTTGTCGGCCTCCGACAACGTGCGCCCCGGGCGGTGGCGGTAGGTCGCGCCGACCTCGAAGTCCTCGAAATAACGCCCGGCCAATCGCCCTCCTCAGGGATACGCGCGAAAACGGATCGTCGGGTCGCGCTTGATCTGCTCGACGAGCGCGACCTCCCAGTCGAGGTACTCGCGCGCGTGCTTCAGGTAGTCCGCGCTGTGGTCATAGGGCTTGTACCACACATCGTCGCGCGTCGTGGTCGCGCGCTCGACGCCGGACTCGGTCGGCCCGCGCCAGGCCGCGTTTCCGCCTTCAAGGACGGTCACATTCGAGAACAGCTCTGCGGCCTCAGGAGCAGCCAACTGCGCGAGCACGCCGTCCTCGGACGTCAGCACTAGCATTTCACCGGGAGGAATTCTTTCTCTTGCCTCTTTCAATCTGGAGCGGACTCCCCACCAGGCGCCCGGAATATGGGACTTGGCGAAGCGCAGGCTCGTGGACAGGTCGAGCACCGCGGCGCCCTCCGGGATCGCGGACACGCTCGGCCAGCGGCGCACGTCCGGGACGTTCGGCTTGCGCGGCCCGGTCTCGATGAGCTCGGGGTCCTGCAGCACGTAGACCTCGTTCCAGCCCATCTGGTTGAGCCAGGACGCGGTCATGATCGCGCGCACCTGGTCGGGGTCGACGAGGACAACGCGCGCGTTGCGCACGCCGACGTACTCGTCCGAAGCCTGCACGAGCTGCCCGCCGGGCGCGTGGCGCGCCCCCGCCGCGTGCGAGCGCTCGAACTCCTCGCGTGTGCGCACGTCGAGGATGTACAGGGTGCGGGTCGAATCTGTTCGCCATTCCTGAAGCTCACGGAAATCCGTGAATTTCACAGAGAAGCGTCTAGCCACCCGTTCCGCGGCGGCCAGGGCCTTGGCACGACCCTCGGCTGTGGGTTCGGCGGCAACCCGCGTGGCGCCGCGCTCCACCGTGAAGCCGGCGAGCTCCCAGCCCATGGTGCCGTCCTTGAGCGCCGCGACCGGGTTCGGGATGCCCGCGTTGCGCAGCGACTGGCAGCCGATGATGCTGCGCGTGCGCCCCGCGCAGTTCACCACCACCAGGGTGTCGGGGCTCGGCGCCAGGTCGTGGATGCGGTAGACGAGCTCGGCCCCGGGCATGTCGATACCGCCCGGGATGTTCATGCGGTGGTATTCCTCGAACGGGCGTGAGTCCACCACCAGGATTTTCTTGAACTCCTGCAAGCGCTTGAGCTCGCCCGGGGTGATGCGCGGGGTACCGTAGTGGTGCTCGACGAACTCACCGAAAGCCTTCGAGGGGACGTTGACGCCGCTGAAAAGCTCCAGGCCCGCCTGCTTCCAGCCCACGCAGCCGCCCTGGAGGACGGACACGTCGTTGTAACCAAGGTCTTTTAGCTTTTTCACCGCTTTCTCGGCGAGCCCCTCGTTCCCCCCGTCCAGGACCACGATGGGCGCCGTCCGGCGCGGCACCAGATCGCCGATGACGAGCTCCAGGCGCGACAGGGGCGCCGAGCAGGCGAAGAAGGGATGGCCGCGGTAATGGACGCCCTGCTCCCGCACGTCGAGCAGCGCGAGCTCCCCGCTCCCCGCGAGAAGTTCGCTCACCCGCCTCGCGGATACCGCCTCCATGGGAGTAAATTATGCCGCCTGAGGAAACCCGAGGAGGAAACCATGGCACTCAAGGTAGGGAAGTGCGACGTCTGGGCGGTGACCATCGACGACCGTCCCGGCGGGGCGGCGGAGAAGCTCGAAGCCCTTTCCAGGGCGGGCGCGAACCTGGAGATGGTGCTCGCGCGCCGTACGGCCGAGATGCCCGGCAAGGGCGTCATGTTCGTTACGCCCGTGAAGGGTAAGAAAGCGCTCGAGGCAGCGCAGCAGGCCGGGATGGGCAGGCCCGAGAACTTCCACTCGGTGCGCATCGAGGGCGGCGACAAGCCGGGCCTGGGCTCGAGGATCGCGCGCGCGATGGCGGATGCCGGCATCAACTTCCGCGGCATCTCCGGAGCGGCGATCGGAAGCAAGTTCGTCAGCTTCATCGCGCTCGACAGCGCGGATGATCAGGCGAAGGCGATCGCTGCGCTGAAGAAAGTGAAGTAACGAGAGAAATCGGGGTCAGAGCCCGATTTCCCATAGCGATAGCGGAGATACCGGAAATCGGGCTCTGACCCCGATTTTCCTCAGCGCAAGATCTCTTCCTCGAATTTGCCGCCCGATACGAGCATGGAGGCGCGGCGCTTCTCGAGCTGTGCGGTGAGGACGGCGCGCTGCTTGCCGTCTTCCCAGAGCACCTTGTACACGTAACGCTCGCCGCCACCCTTGCGCTGGTAGGTATCGCGCGTCTCGGTGACCGGCGGGCCGTAGCGCGACTTGAGGAAGGCGACGAAGCGC
>DATADT010000470.1:0-5864 GCA_036258355.1 Burkholderiales bacterium | reverse complement strand
TCGTTCCCGGGGTCACAGTAGTTGTCCGGGTGGTACTGGTCCATGATGTTCACCGGCGCCTCGGCCATGTTCCCCGCGATCCAGTCGAGGACTGGAGCGGTGCAGCACTCGACGTGGCCCGGCATGACGAGGTGGCGGATCGTGAAGTCCTCGCCCCACTCGCGCAGCTTGAGGAGATTCCCGGTCACCGTGTCCCAGTACCAGCCGGTGCGCGCGAGCTCGATCGCGCAGCGCCCCGGGCCGAACTTGAAGTCGGGCAGCCACGCGTCCATGGTGAGGCGCAGGAGCCTCATCGCCTCCTCGGACTGGAAGAAGTTCGAGTTCCACAGCATCGGCGCGTTGAATCCCGCGGGGAAGAGCGCGATCGCGTCGAGGATGGTGTGCAGGTGGATGGTCGGGTCGCCGCCCACCCAGTTGATGTTGTGAGAGCCCTCGAGCCTGAGCTGCACCGCGATAGCGGCGAGCGTACGCGCGTCGACCGGCTCCCCGTTCAGCCGGTCGGTGGAGATGTCGCCGTTCTGGCAGAAGGCGCAGCGCATGTTGCACGAGGTGAAGAAGATCGTCCCCGAGCCGTGCGTACCGCGGTAGACGAGCTCCTCGCCACGATGGTGGAACGCGCTCGACACCCGCGTCTCGGCGGCGAGCTTGCACGCGCCCATCTTGGCGCCGCGCGTGCGGTCGACGCGGCAGTCCCATTTGCAGAAATTGCAATGCGCGAGCATGCGTTGCCCGAGCTCGGCGACGAGGTCGAGCAAGCTGGGGATTGGCCTTTCATTACCCAGAGGTTGACCGCGCCGGACCTTCTCCCGCAGCGAAAGAAACTTCTCGGTACCCTCGTCCAGCGCTCGCCAGAGTTCCTCTTCCGGCGCATCGAGCGCGACGCCGGCCGGCAGCGCGGCGCAGATCCGATACTTGGCTGGCAGGCGGTCGGTCGCGACCTCGCGATACCACCCCATGCGGCCGCTGAAATCCGGCTCGCGCCAGAACGAAAGCGCGTCGAAGCTGGGCCTCACGAGCGAAGCACCTTGCCTGCCGCTGCTCCCGTAAGCCTACTCTTCTCCCAGGTCACCACGCCGTTCACGATCGTCATCTCGATGCCGCGGGAGCGCTTGACCATGCGCTTGCCGCCCGCCGGCAAGTCGTGGATGCGCTCCGGGCGCGCCGCCATGCCGACCGTGGCAGGGTCGAAAAGCACGAGGTCGGCCGCCATGCCGGGCGCGATGCGTCCGCGATCCCGGATACCGAAGAAGTCCGCGGGATCGGTGGTCATGCGCCGCACCGCTTCTTCGAGCGACAGCACCTTCCTCTCGCGGACCCAGGTTCCCAGCACATAGGTCGGGTAACCCGAGTCGCACAGCATGTCGAGGTGCGCGCCGCCGTCGCCGAGCCCAAGCAGCACGCTTCGGTCGTTGAGGAGCTCCGCCATCCGGTCGATGCGCGTGTTCCATGACTGCACGGTGAACTCGTTCTCGAGATCGTCCTCGAGCGTGACGTCGAGCAGCGCGTCCACGCCATCCACACCCCGCTCCGCGGCGACTTCGGCAACGGTTTTTCCTTCGTAGCGCTTCAGCGCCGGCGACTTTACCTCGTGTACCGTGATGCGCGCCCAGTCGGCGAACGAAGCCGGACGTTTCAGATCGTTTCTAAATTGCTCTCGAAAGGAGGGATCGCGATAGGCCGCGGCCTGCGCCTTTTTGGAAGTGTCCGCGAAAAGCCGCTTCCAGGACGGAAACGCGGCGAAAGCGAACGGGCTTCGCATCACGAGCTCCCGCGTGAGCGGCAGCGGCGACGTCTGCGGCCGCGCACCGCGCGCGATGCGCGGCTCGAGCTTGCGCATCGTGGTGCGCAGCGCTTCCGGCAGGTCGTCGCGGTCGAACATCGCGATCAGAGTCACCGGTCGCCGGCTTTCCTCCAGCATGAAATCGAGGAGCTCGAGCTCCGCCTGCTCGAGCACCGAGATCTGCCGCGTCATCGCGACTTCGATCGCGCCCTTGCCCCGGCTGCGCAGCACGTTGCAGTAGGCCTTGAGCTCCTCGCGGCTCGCGTTTCGGCACGCGAGCGGCCTCGCCCCGTAGCCCATGTGCTGGTTGAGGAGCGTGCTCGACCAGCCATAGGCTCCGGCATCTATGGCTTCGCTTATTAAAGAAGAAATCCTACTGGTCTCTTCGCTGGTGGCGGCGCGTTCCATCGAAGCTTCGCCCATGACGTAGTGCCGAAACGGCGTCAGCGGGGCGAGGAACGCGAGGTTGAGCGCGGGCTTGCGCCGCGCCGCTGCGTCCATGTACTCGGGGAACGTCTCCCAGTCCCACGTGATGCCGGCGTTCAAGACCTCGAACGGAATCGCTTCGACGTTGACGAGATCCCGCATCGCGATCTCCCGTGCCGCGGGCCGGCACGGCGCGATGCCGACGCCGCAGTTCCCCATGACCACCGTCGTAACGCCGTGCCAGGAGGACGGCGTCGTCGCTCCGTCCCAACAGATCTGCGCGTCGTAATGCGTGTGGGGATCGATGAAGCCCGGCGCGAGCACCAGCCCTTCAGCATTGATGACGCGCTTTGCCGGTCCCGGCGGAACGATTTTTCCTCCGGACACGCCGATATCTTCACGCCTCGCCGGCCCGCCCGTCCCGTCCACGACGATCGCGCCGCGGATCACTGTTTCAACTGTCATGGCAGACCATCGTAGCAGCACTCCTCCATCTGGTAATGTCCTCGGCTCTCGCCGGATGGCCTGCCTCGACTTCGACGTCCTGTATCGCACAGAGTCGCGCCGGGTGTTCGCAACGCTCGTGCGCCTGCTCGGCGACTTCGACCTCGCGGAAGAGGCTCTGTCCGAGGCGTTCCGTGCCGCGCTCGAGCAGTGGCCGTGCGAGGGCGTGCCCGCCAATCCGCGTGCCTGGCTGGTTTCCGCCGGACGCTTCAAGGCGATCGACGCGATCCGCCGGCGAGGCAGGTTTTCCCACCTGGAGCAGGAAGACCTGGAGTCGATCCCCGCCGAAGAAACCGAAAAGAACGAGATCGAGGACGACCGGCTGCGGCTGATCTTCACCTGCTGCCACCCGGCGCTTGCGCCGGACGCCCAGGTAGCGCTCACGCTGCGCGAAGTGTGCGGCCTAAAGACGGAGGAGATCGCGCATGCGTTCCTCACGCCGGCCCCGACGCTCGCGCAGCGCATCGTACGCGCCAAGACCAAGATCCGCGACGCGCGCATCGCCTACGAGGTGCCGGGTCCCGCCGAGCTCGCCGAGCGGCTCGACGCCGTGCTGCGCGTGATCTATCTCGTCTTCAACGAAGGCTACTACGCCTCTTCAGGCGATTCGCTGACGCGTGCCGAGCTCTCGCAGGAAGCGATCCGCGTCGGGCGCCTGCTCGTCGAGCTATTGCCCGAGCCGGAGGCGATGGGACTTCTTGCGCTCATGCTGCTGCAGGAGTCGCGGCGCGCCGCGCGCAGCTCGGCGAGCGGCGAGCTCGTGCTGCTCGAAGACCAGGACCGCAGCCTCTGGGATCGCAGCATGATCGCCGAGGGCGCGGCGCTCACCGAGCGCGCGCTCAAGACGCGCATGTTCGGGCCCTATTGCCTGCAAGCGGCGATCGCGGCGGTGCACGCGGAGGCACCGAGCGCGGCGGCGACCGACTGGAGCGAGATCATCGGCCTCTACGATGTGCTGGCGCGGCTCGACCCTTCGCCGGTCGTCGCGCTCAACCGTGCCGTGGCGGTGGCGATGCGCGACGGCCCGGAGGCGGGATTGTTCCTGGTCGAACGCCTTCTCCGCGACCTGACGGCGTACCACCTGGCACATGCCGTGCATGCCGATCTTTGCAGGCGTGCGGGGAAAAACCAGGAGGCGCTCCGGTCCTACCGCAAAGCCCTTTCCCTCGCCCGTCAGGAGCCCGAGCGGCGCTTTATCGAACGGCGAATCCTGGAACTGAAAGGCTGACATGGAAAAGGCCCGGATTGCCCGCATCTGGCGCGGCCGCACCGCGCGCAGCCGCGCCGACGAATACGAGCGCTATCTATACGAGCACGGCATCCGCCCGGTGGAGGAGAAAGCGCTGGGCGTGCAGCTCCTGCGCGAGGATCGCGAGCAGGAGAGCGAGTTCATCACCATCTCCTACTGGGAAAGCGTTCAGGCGATGTCGCGCTTCGCGGGCAAGGACCCGACGCGCATCCACCACCTGGAGCGCGACCCCGAGTTCCTGCTCGAGTTGCCCACGGCCGTCCAGATCCTGCACATCGTTGCTTAGCGATGTCGATCCCGCGCCCCGCCGCTCGACTATGGGGAATGGAAAGGAGACCGATCCATGCTTAGAGGCAGCAAGATCAAGCCCTTCCTCTGGTTCGAGCACCAGGCGGAAGAGGCGGCGAGGTTCTATACCTCGATCTTCAAGGACTCGAGGCTCGGCGCCATCGCCCGCTATCCCGAAGGCAGCCCCGGCCCCGCCGGCCAGGTGATGACGGTCGCGTTCCGGATCGAGGGCCAGGACTTCGTCGCGCTGAACGGCGGGCCGCAGTTCAAGTTCACCGAGGCGATCTCGTTCGTCGTCGAGTGCGAAGACCAGGGCGAGATCGACTACTACTGGGAGCGGCTGCTCGCCGACGGCGGCAAGCCGCAGCAGTGCGGCTGGCTCAAGGACAGGTTCGGCGTGTCGTGGCAGGTCGTCCCCCCGCGGCTGGAGAGGTTCTTCGGCGACGCGAAAAAGGCGCGCAACGTCATGCCGGCGCTCATGAAGATGGTGAAGCTCGACATTCGACAACTCGAGGAGGCGGCAAGATGAAGTACATGATCCTGGTGAAAGGCACGCCGGACACCGAGGCGGGCAAGATGCCGCCCGAGTCGCTCCTCGCCGAGATGGGCGCCTACCACGAAGAGCTCGCCAAGGCGGGCGTGCTGGTCGAAGGCTCGGGCCTCAAGCCCTCGAACCGCGGCTGGCGCATCAACTACGGCAAGGGCGGCAAGCGCACGTTCGTCGACGGCCCGTTCACCGAGTCGAAGGAGCTGGTCGCGGGATACACCATCATCAACGTGAAGTCGCGCGAGGAGGCGATCGCCTGGACCAAGCGCTTCCCCAACCCGTCGATCGACTCCGGCGACGCCGAGATCGAGGTGCGCGAGTACTACGAGCTCGACGACTTCGGCGACAGCCCCGAGATCGAGCGGTTCCGCAAGATCGGCATTGGAGAATAGCCATGGCTATCGAACCTTACCTGTTCTTTGAAGGGCGCGCCGAAGAGGCGATCGATTTCTACAAGAGCGCGCTCGGCGCGAAAGTCGTGGCGGTCATGCGATACAAGGAAAATCGCGAGCCGCAGCACAACCCGCCCGGCTCCGACGAGAAGGTGATGCACAGCCTGCTGCGCTTCGGCGACGCCGGAGTGATGATCTCCGACGGCAACTGCGGCGGCCGCCCCGCCTTCCAGGGGTTTGCTCTCACGCTTGAGGCGAGCGACGAGGCCGACGCAAAGCGCAAGTTCTCCGCCCTCAGCCAGGGCGGCCAGGTGCAGATGCCGCTCGGCGAGACCTTCTTCGCCCGGAGCTTCGGCATGGTCGCCGACAAGTTCGGCGTTTCGTGGATGGTCATCGCGGGAACCAAGGAGCCCGGAAAATGAGGCAGATCTTCGTCAACCTGCCGGTGAAGGACCTCGAGCGCTCGAAGAATTTCTTCTCGAGCCTCGGCTTCGGCTTCGATGCGAGGTTCACCGACGACAAGGCAGCGTGCCTGGTGATCGAGAAAGACTCGATCTACGCCATGCTCATCACCGAGCCCTTCTTCAAGACCTTCACCCCGCGCGCGGTCGCGGACGCGAAAAGCACAAGCGAAGTGCTGCTCGCGCTCTCCTGCTCGAGCGACCGCGAGGTCAACGA
>DATADT010000469.1:0-4742 GCA_036258355.1 Burkholderiales bacterium | reverse complement strand
CGCATCGAGTCAAAGAACTCGGCGTTCGACTTGGTGGCTCTGAGCTTGTCGATGAGGAATTCGGCGGCCTCGAGCTCGTCCATCGGAAAGAGCAGCTTCCTCAGCACCCACACCTTCTGCAACACCGGCTGGTCGATGAGGAGCTCCTCGCGGCGGGTGCCGGAGCGATTGACGTTGATCGCCGGGTAGATGCGCTTCTCGTGCATGCGCCGGTCGAGGTGCACCTCCAGGTTGCCGGTGCCCTTGAACTCCTCGTAGATCACGTCGTCCATGCGGCTGCCGGTGTCGATGAGCGCGGTGGCGATGATCGTGAGCGAGCCGCCTTCCTCGACGTTGCGCGCCGCGCCGAAGAAGCGCTTCGGTTTTTGGAGGGCGTTGGCGTCCACGCCGCCGGTCAGCACTTTTCCGGACGCCGGAACCACCGTGTTATACGCACGCGCCAGCCTGGTAATGGAATCCAGGAGAATGACGACGTCCTTCTTGTGCTCGACCAGGCGCTTCGCCTTCTCGATCACCATCTCGGCGACCTGCACGTGGCGCGAGGCGGGCTCGTCGAAGGTCGAGGCGACGACCTCGCCCCTCACGGAACGCGACATCTCGGTCACTTCCTCGGGGCGCTCGTCGATCAGCAGCACGATCAGCGTGATTTCCGGGTGGTTGGCGACCAGCGCGTGCGCGATGTGCTGCAACATCACCGTCTTACCCGCCTTGGGCGGACTGACGATCAGGCCGCGCTGCCCTTTGCCGATCGGCGCCACGATGTCCAGCACCCGGCCCGTCAGGTTCTCTTCGGCCTTGATGTCGCGCTCGAGCTTGAACGCCTTGTCCGGGTGCAGCGGCGTCAGGTTCTCGAACAGGATCTTGTTCTTCGCCGCCTCGGGGGCCTCGCCGTTGACCTTGTCGACCTTGACCAGCGCGAAGTAGCGCTCGCCGTCCTTCGGCGTGCGGATCTCGCCCTCGATCGAGTCGCCGGTGTGCAGGTTGAAGCGCCGGATCTGCGAGGGCGAGACGTAGATGTCGTCGGTGCTCGCGAGGTACGAGGTGTCGGGCGAGCGCAGGAAGCCGAAGCCGTCGGGCAGCACCTCCAGCGTGCCGTCGCCGTAGATCGACGCGCCCTTCTTCGCCTGGTTCTTGAGCAGCGCGAAGATCAGGTCCTGCTTGCGCATGCGGCTCGCGTTCTCGATGCCGTTGGCAACGGCCATCTCGACGAGCTCGGTGACGTGCTTGGTCTTGAGCTCCGAAAGATGCAACGGAACCGCCACCGGCGACCCGTCGGACTCGGGACGCGGCGCGGGAGCCGTTGCTGCCGTTGCTGCTTCGGGCGGGACCGTTTGCGGTCTGGCCATAACTTGGCTCGGGAATGCGCGCCTGAGCTGCGGCGCGGACAACCTTAGTCGGGAATTTTGTTGCTGGAGCCCCGCCCCCTTTCGGGCGGGGAGCTCACCTACGATTACAGAGTAAAAGCTTCAGATGTTGCTGTCAAGAAACGCGGTGAGCTGGGACTTGGACAGCGCGCCGACGCGGGTCGCCTCGACGTTGCCGTTCTTGAAGAGCATAAGCGTCGGGATGCCGCGGACGCCGAACTTCGCCGATGTGACCTGGTTCTCATCCACGTTGATCTTCGCGATCTTCAGGCGGCCCTCGTATTCCTTCGCCACTTCGTCGAGGATCGGCGCGATCGACTTGCACGGGCCGCACCACTCGGCCCAGTAATCGACGAGCACCGGGGTCTCGGACTTCAGCACCTCGGGCTCGAATGTGTCATCGGTCACGCGCTGGATGGAACTCGTGGTGCTCGTCATGGGTCCTCGGGGGGATTGGTACGCGGGGAGGCCTCTATTATGGGGTCGCTCCGGGCGCTTCCCAAGTGGATGGTAAACTATTGATTCTTATGACGTACGTCGTTACCGAGACGTGTATCAAGTGCAAGTACACGGACTGCGTGGATGTCTGCCCGGTCGACTGTTTTCGCGAGGGGCCGAACATGCTGGTGATCGATCCCGACGAGTGCATCGACTGCACGCTGTGCGTTCCGGAGTGCCCCGTAGAAGCGATCTTCGCCGAGGACGACGTGCCGGACTCGCAGAAAGAGTTCACGGCGCTGAACGCCGAGCTTTCGAAGATCTGGAAGCCGATCATCGAGCGCAAGCCCGCGCCGCCGGACGCGGACGCGTGGGCAAAAGTGAAAGAGAAAAAAAATCTGATGGAGCGATGAACTCGGAGCAGTGCAGCAAATGCACTGCCAGAGATTCCGCATTGCAAAAAAATTTGTCGCCGTAACGACGACGGTAATTTTGAATATCAATCCGGCGTATTTTTTTTGCGCGAAGTCATACTTTTGAAAGCTTTATCGCGTAACCTGTCTTCGCTCTCAAGCAGGAGGTTTGTGAATGGATCAAGGAAGGCTCGCCTTTACCGCTGTGTATCTCAAGTCGAATCACGGCTACATCGGCTTCATCGAGGAATTGCCGGGCGTGAACTCTCACGGCCGCACGCTGGATGAAGCGCGCGAGACGCTGCAGAAGCTCGCCGCCGTGGTATTCGACGAGGAGCGCCGCGAGGCCGAGGAGCTGATCGCAGGCAAGGACGTCGTGCGCGAATCCTTTTTCGTGCCGCTTCCGCGCGCGAACTAGCTTATTCCCACCGGGAAAAAGGGCGCCTGCGGGCGCCCTTTTCGCTTGGGGCAAAAGGGCGCCTGCGGGCGCTCTTTTCGTTTGGGGCGTACGATAGGCGCAGGGCAACAGGCCCCACGGGAGAGATAAGCATGGCAGCCAAGAACTGGCGCACCGAAGACTGGGTTGCGGTCTATCTCGGTTTCTTGATCATCGTCCTCATCCTCGCCGCGCATAGCTGGAAGTGGTTCGATCTCGCGCAGCTGCGCCCGACGTTCCGCTGGACCGCGGACGCGCAGATCGCCGCCGCGGCGCCCGGCTGGCGCGCCGCGCTTGACGGCATCGCGGCCGACGCGGAGGCGAAGGGCAGGAAGGACCTCGCTGCCGCGGCGAGCAACGTCAAGGCTGCGCTCGACAAGGGCGATCGCGCGGCCATCGACAAGGCGGCCGGCGCTCTCGCCAAGGTCGGAGGCCGCAACACGGTGCCCGGCACGCTCGGCTCGGAGATCCGCGCGCACGCCTCGTCGAGCGCCGACAAGGTGTTCGCCGGGCAGAACCTGGCGAAAGTGCTGATCGTAGGCATCGCCGGCCTCTTGGTCGGCGCCGTGGGCTTCGCGCTGATCGGCGGCAAGGTCGGCGCGTTCCTGATCGGCTTCCCGGTGGTCTTCCTCCTCGCCTGGCTCGCGCGCGTGATCGCCGGCAACGGCTTCTTCGTGGACTATGGCGTGGAGTACGTGATCTTCGCGTTGCTGATGGGCCTGCTGATCAGCAATACCATCGGCACGCCGGCGTGGCTCAAGCCCGCGGTGCAGACCGAGTACTTCATCAAGACCGGCCTCGTGATCCTCGGCGCGGGGCTGCTCTTCATGGAGGTGATCCAGGCGGGAGTGCTCGGCATCCTGCAGGCGATCCTGGTGGTGCTCGTCGTCTGGTACGTGTGCTTCTGGATGGCGCGGAAGCTGCGCGTGGACGACGACTTCGCCGCGATGCTCTCCTCGTCGGTGGCGATCTGTGGCGTGTCGGCCGCGATCGCGACCTGCGGCGCGATCGGGGGCGACAAGAAGAAGCTCTCCTACGTCACCTCGCTCGTGCTGATCGTGGCGGTGCCGATGATGATCGTCATGCCGTGGATAGCGAAAGCGTTCCATTTTCCAGACATGGTGGCCGGCGCGTGGCTCGGCGGCACGCTCGACACCAGCGCTTCGGTGGTTGCGGCGGGCGCGCTGATCAGCGACGTCGCGATGAAGACCGGGGTGATCGTCAAGTTCTCGCAGAACGCGCTCATTGGCGTGGCGGCGTTCATCCTGGTGGTCTGGTGGACGTACAAGGCCGGCGCCAAGGCGGGAGGCCAGCAGCCGAGCGCCGGCATCATCTGGGAGCGCTTCCCGAAGTTCGTGCTCGGCTTCCTCGTCGCCTCGGCGCTGTTCTCGTTCTTCCTGCCGACGCCGATGGTGGAAGGCACGCGCTCGGTGCTCGCCGAGCTGCGCACCTGGTGGTTCGCGCTCGCCTTCGTCTGCATCGGCCTGGAGACCAAGTTCGTCGACCTCGCCACGATGGAAGGCGGACGCCCGGCGGTGGCGTTCCTCGGCGCGCAGGCGGTCAACATCGTGTGGACGCTGCTGCTCGCCTATCTGCTGTTCGGCGGCGTCATCTTCCCGTTGCCCGATATCAAGTGACCTAAAGATGGCGTGGAGAGTCGAGCGGCATGGCCGCCGCTCGACTCTCGTTGGCGCCGCGCATTTCTTTCCGCGCCACTTCCGCGCGGGCCTGCGCCGCCTGATCGGCGAGGCGCGTGTCGTGCTGCTCGAGGGGCCGCTCGACGAGGAGGCCACGCGCAAGGTGCTCGCAGCCGGCCGCGGTGCCGGCGGCAGCGCGTTGTACGAGGCGGCAAAGGAAAACATCAATGCGAGGCTCGGCATCGCGCGCTCGCCCCTCGACGTGCACCAGCTCCTGAAGGACCTCGTCTTCGGCCGGCAGGAGCAATGGCTTGAGGAGGAGATGCGCGCGCTCAAGGCCTGGGCGGCGTTCTTCGGCGTCTGGACGCGCTACCGCGCGCGCGAGGGCTGGACGCATTCGGTCGATCTGGACGCGGCGCACATCGCCACCGCGCTCGGCAAGGAGATCGTCTAC
>DATADT010000468.1:0-5838 GCA_036258355.1 Burkholderiales bacterium | reverse complement strand
GCCGAGCGGCCGTGCCGCAATGCGTACGCGGTGGCATTCGATCAGGGCGCGCGCCGGCTCGGGCAGCTCGCCGAAGCGGTCGACGAGCTCCTCGCGCAGGAGATCGAGGCTCTCGCGCGTCTCGGCATCGGCCAGGCGCTTGTAGAGCGAAAGCCGCTCCTGCACGTCGCTGCAGTAGGTGGACGGAAGCAGCGCCGGGACGTGGAGGTTCACCTCCGTGGAAATGTCGATCGCGTCCTCGGCGGCTGCAGTTTTTCCTGATTTCAGCCTGCGCACCGCCCGCTCGAGCATGCGCGCATAGAGGGTGAAGCCGACTTCCTGGATTTCGCCCGACTGCTCTTCGCCGAGGATCTCGCCTGCGCCTCGGATCTCGAGGTCGTGCATCGCCAGGTAGAAGCCCGAGCCGAGCTCCTCCATCATCTGGATTGCCTCGAGGCGCTTCGCAGCGTTCTTGTGCAAAGCGTCTTCAGGGGGCGTCAGCAGGTACGCGTACGCTTGATGGTGCGACCGGCCCACGCGCCCGCGGAGCTGGTGGAGCTGGGCCAGGCCGAAGCGGTCGGCGCGGTTGATCACGATGGTGTTCGCGGTCGGGATGTCGATGCCGGTCTCGATGATCGTCGAGCACAGCAGCACGCTGGAGCGCTGCGCGGTGAAGTCGCGCATCACGCGCTCGAGCTCGCGCTCGCGCATCTGCCCGTGCGCCACCGCGATGCGCGCTTCGGGCAGAAGCTTCGCGAGGCGCTCGCGCATGCGCTCGACCGTCTCGACCTCGTTGTGCAGGAAGTACGCCTGGCCGCCGCGGCGCAGCTCGCGCATCAACGCCTCCCGGATCAGGCCCTCGGACCAGGGAGAGACGAACGTCTTGATCGCGAGGCGCTTCTGGGGCGCGGTGGCGATCACCGAGAAGTCGCGGATGCCTTCGAGCGACATGGCGAGCGTGCGCGGGATCGGAGTCGCGGTGAGAGTCAGCACGTCGACCTCGGCGCGCAGCTTCTTCAGCGCCTCCTTCTGACGCACCCCGAAGCGGTGCTCCTCGTCGATGATCACGAGGCCGAGGCGCTTGAGCTTCACATTCCTGGAGAGCAGCTTGTGCGTCCCGATCACTATGTCGACCTCGCCGCTCGCCAGCTGCCCAATGATCTGCTGGCTCTGCTTGCCGGTCTTGAACCGGGAGAGCTCCGCGATCTTTACCGGCCAGTCGGCGAAGCGGTCCGAGAAGGTCTGGAAATGCTGCTCGGCGAGGAGCGTCGTCGGGCACAGCATCACGACCTGGCAGCCGTCAGCGACCGCGGCGAAGGCGGCGCGCAGCGCCACCTCGGTCTTGCCGAAGCCGACGTCGCCGCAGACCAGGCGATCCATCGGCTTGCCTGTGACCATGTCGGCGAGCACCGCGTTGATCGCGGCCGCCTGGTCGGGCGTCTCCTCGAAGCCGAAGCCGTCGGCGAAGGCCTCCAGATCATGCTGCTTTATCGAGAACGAATGTCCCAGCCGGGCGGCGCGCTTGGCATACAGCGCAAGCAGTTCGGCCGCGGTGTCGCGCACCTGTTTGGCGGCGCGCGCCTTGGCCTTGTCCCACTGGCCGCTGCCGAGCTTGTGCAGCGGCGCCTCCTCGGGCTGGGCGCCGCTGTAGCGGCCGATAACGCCGAGCTGAGCGACCGGCACGTACAGCTTGTCCCCGCCTTCGTATTCCAGAACGAGGAATTCACTTTTCCCTTCCTCGAAGTTCATTTCCTGCAAGCCCCGATAGCGCCCAATTCCATGCTGCTCGTGCACCACCGGCTCGCCAACCTTGAGCTCGGAGAGGTCGCGCAGCATGCCTTCGACGGAAGTGCGCTTCTCGGCGCCGCGCCCGCCCCGGCGCACCACCCCGGCATAGAGCTCCGCCTCGGTGACGACCGCCCAGCCCTCCGCGGGCAGGGCAAAGCCGCGCGCGAGTGGCGCCACGCCCAGCATGCACTTCGAGGACTTGGTGAAGAAGTCCTCGAAGCTCGCGCAGGTGTCGGGCTTAAGGCCATATTCGGCGAAGTAGCTCGCCATGGTTTCGCGCCGGCCGGGCGACTCGGCGGCGATCAGTACGCGCAGCTTCGAGCTCTCGAGGAAGCGCTTCAGCGCCGCGAGCGGATCCTGCGCCCGCCGGTCGACGGCAAGAGGAGGAAGCCCGAATGCCGCCAGGGGTCCGCTGTCCTCGTCTGGCTTGTCGAGTATGTCGATGCGCGGAAAGGCCTGGGCGCGCACATAGAACTCCTCGGCCGGGACGAAGAGCTGCGCCGGCGGGAGGGGCGGCCGGTCGGAATCGCCGCCGGCCATCTTGTAGCGGGAGTTCGCATCGCGCCAGAATTCCTGGATGGCATCGGCGACGTCGTGGTGCAGGGCGAGAACGCTCGCCGGAGGCAGGTAGTCGAAAACGGTCGCGACGGACTCGAAAAAGAGCGGCAGGTAATACTCGATCCCCGCGGCCGGCACGCCGTTGGAGACGTCGCGGTAGAGCGGCTTCTTCGAAGGGTCGCCCTCGAAAAGCTCCCGCCAGCGGCTGCGAAAGCGGGCGCGCCCGGCGTCGTCGAGCGGAAACTCGCGCGCCGGCAGCATGCGGATCTCTTTCACGGCGTAGAGCGTGCGCTGAGTGTCGATGTCGAACGTCTTGATCGCATCGATCACGTCGTCGTCGAGGTCGATCCGGTAAGGAAGCGCCGACCCCATCGGGAAAAGGTCGATCAGGCCGCCCCGGAAGCAAACTTCTCCCGGTGACACGACCTGGGTGACGTGCTCGTAGCCCGCGACCGCGAGCTGCTCGCGCAGGCGCTCGATCGAGAGCTGTTCTCCCGCGTTGAGAAAGAACGTGTGCCCGGCGATATACGACGGCGGACACAGCCTCATCAGCGCCGTTGCCGCCGGCACTACGGTGACGTCGAAGTCTCCGCGCTGGATCCGGTATAGCGTCGCGAGGCGCTCGGACACCAGGTCCTGGTGCGGCGAGAACTGGTCGTAGGGCAGCGTTTCCCAGTCCGGCAGCAGGCAGAGGCGCGACTGCGGCGCGAACCACCGCACCTCATCGACGAGCCGCTGGGCGTCGAGCGCGGCTGCGGTGATGACGGTAAGCGGTTTCTCCGCCTGCGCCAGGCGCGCGACCGCGAGCGCGTCGGCAGAGCCGGCGAGCCGGGTATAGCGTCGGCGGGCGGGAAGCGAATCGCGGTGCATCAGACGGGCGACCTATGTAATTATATCGTCCTGAATTAAAAGAACTTCTGTGTCGATTTACGCACTGATTCCTGCGGCTGGACGCGGTAGCCGGCTTTCGGCGGAAGTGCCAAAGCAATACTTGCCGCTCGCCGGGCGGCCGATGCTTTGGCATGCCGCCAGAGCAGTTTGCGTTCCTTCCGTGGAGTCGGTGTTCGTGGTGCTCGCGCCTGACGATCGCGCGTTCGCGGCGCTCGACTGGAGCGCGTTTGCCGGGAAGCTCGAGCCGCTCTACTGCGGCGGCGAGACGCGCCGCGATTCGGTGTACAACGGGCTGGTGGCGGCGATGACGGTGGTGGAGGCGAGCGATTGGATGCTGGTGCACGACGCCGCACGGCCCTGCCTGCCGCGCAAGGATCTCGACACTCTGGTACGAGAGACGCAAAACGACGAGGTGGGTGGAATCCTGGGG
The DNA here is from genome assembly GCA_036258355.1 of Burkholderiales bacterium. Taxonomy (GTDB): domain Bacteria; phylum Pseudomonadota; class Gammaproteobacteria; order Burkholderiales; family SG8-39; genus SCGC-AG-212-J23. The sequence continues at coordinate 2,192 of DATADT010000468.1, read as the reverse complement.
CTTCCGATTGCCGACACCGTGAAGAGAGCCGCCAAGGATGAAAGCGGTGCGCAGCGCGTGGCCGCTACGGAAAACCGCTCCCTGTTATGGCTCGCGCAAACGCCGCAGATGTTCCGCGCCGGCTTGCTCCTACAGGCACTCAAGCGTGCAAGGGGCGCGCCGACGGACGAAGCCGCCGCGGTCGAGCAGATGGGCCTGAAGCCGCGGTTGATCGCCGGCAGCCGGGAGAACCTCAAGGTGACCTGGCTGGAGGACATCGCGATCGCCGAGAGCATCCTGAAAAGGCGAGCATGAGGATCGGACAGGGATTCGACGTGCATCCGCTGGTCGCGGGGCGCAAGCTGATCCTGGGCGGGGTGGAAATCCCGTACCACAAGGGGCTGGACGGCCATTCCGACGCGGACGTCCTGCTGCACGCCATCTGCGACGCGCTGCTCGGCGCGGCCGGCCTGGGCGACATCGGCCGGCACTATCCCGACACCGACGCCGCGTACGCGGGCGCCGACAGCCGTGGACTGCTGCGCGACGTTGCCAACAAGCTGAGTGCGAAGAAGCTCAAGGTGGTGAACATCGACGCCACCATCCTCGCGCAGGCGCCGCGCATGGCGCCCCATATGCCGCGCATGGCCGCCAACATCGCGGCCGACCTTGGCATCGAGCCCGCGGCGGTCAACATCAAAGCCACCACCACCGAGGGCCTCGGCTTCGTCGGCCGCCTCGAAGGCATCGCTGCCCAGGCCGTAGCGCTCCTCGACGCAGCGCTCGCCGGCTGATATCGGATATGTACTCTCCTGCCTACAACCAGCTCGAAGACCGCGCCGAGCTCATCGAATTCATGCGCGCCAACGGTTTCGTCGTGCTCGTGACCGGCACCGGCGGCACCCTGCATGCCTCGCATCTGCCGGCAATGGTCCAGGAGCACGAGGGACAAATTCGCGTCGACATGCACATGGCGCGCGCCAACCCTCAGTGGAAGGAGTTCTTCGACGACGAGGAGGTGCTGGTCGTGTTCCCCGGGCCGCACGCCTACGTATCGCCGCGCTGGTACGAGGAGAAGGAGCGCGTGCCGACCTGGAACTACGCCGCGGCCCACGCGTACGGCACCCCAAGAATAATCGACGACAAGAACCTCAAGCTGCAATCGCAGCGCCGCCTGATAGCCGCGCTCGATCCGCAGTGGCTGCCGCGCTTCGATGCCCTGCGCCGCGAGTATGTCGACAAGATGCTCGACGGCATCGTGAATTTCGAGCTCGCGGTGACGCGCATCGACACGCGCTGGAAGCTGTCGCAGAACCGCACCCGGCGCGAGCAGGAGCTCATCGTTTCGGAGCTGGAGCGCTCCTCGGATTCGAGCGAGCGGGCGCTCGCCGCGCTCACGCGCAAGCATTTCGTCGACCAGGGCCAGTGAAGGTCGTCGTCATGGGCGCCGGCCTCGCCGGCGTCACCACCGCGTGGTATCTCGCGCGCGACGGCCACGAGGTGGTGGTGATCGACCGCGAGCCCGAGGTGGCCGCGGCGGCGAGCTACGCCAACACCGGAATCATCGCCGCGAGCCGCGCCTATCCGTGGGCCGCAGGCGAGATCGGACGCGCGCAGCGCTTCGATCCGGAGCTGTGGATTTGGCTCGCGCAGCACCTGCTTCTGAGGAGCGGCCTGTCCTACCGGCGAGTGCTCGAAGCCAAGGTACGGCTCGTGCGCTATTCCCAGCAGCTCCTGCACGCATTGATCCGCGATGCCGGTGTTTCGTGCGAGCTGACGCGCGGGGTGCTCTATCTATACCGCGAGGGCGAGACGCTGGAGAGGGCATGGCAGCGCGCGGCCGCGATGCGCGCCTTCGGCTTCGCGATTGAGAGGCTCGAGCGTGTCACGCTGACGGAGTTGGAACCTGCGCTCGATGCCTCGCGGCTCGCCGGGGCGCTGTACGCGCCGGGCGACGAGGCGGCCGACGCGGCGCTCTTCTGCCGCGGCCTCGCGGCGCGGCTGCGTGCCCTCGGCGTGAACTTCTATTTGGAGAACGAGATCCTGTCGATCGAGCCTGTCGATGTGCGCATTCGCGAAGTGGTGACGCGCCGGGGCCGCGTGCGCGGCGATGCCTTCGTGTGCGCGCTCGGAGTCATGGACCGCAGGCTGCGCGAGCAGCTCGGCACGCACGTGCCGGTATATCCGGTCAAGGGCTACTCGGCGAGCGTGCC
>DATADT010000467.1:0-6104 GCA_036258355.1 Burkholderiales bacterium | reverse complement strand
GACCGAGGCCGGCATGATGGGCAGCGAGGACGTTCCCGGCCTGGGTTTTCGCATCTGGAGCGACCTCTACTTCATCGAGGTGCTCGACCCGAAGTCATTGGAGCCGGCGAAGGAAGGCAAGGTTGGCACGCTGGTGGTGACCGCGCTCCAGACCAACAACGTCACGCCGTTCCTGCGCTGGAGCTCGGGCGACCTCGTCACCTACAGCGAGGCCGACGACGGCAAGGGTGCGTTCTCCGTCTTCCCGCGCATCAAGCACGCGCACCGCACCGCGGGCTTCTTCAAGATCCGCGGCATCAACCTCGGCCACCAGGACCTCGAGGACTTCATGTTCCGTCGCCTCGAGATCGGAGACTTCCGCGCCGAGGCGGTGAACGAAGGCGGCAACGACATCCTGAGACTTTCGATAGAAATTCGCCGCAGCACCCACCCGGAAAGTCTCGTAAAAACCTTGATCGCGGAGATCAAGCAGACCTTCGAGCTCATACCGCAGGTCTTGGTGCTCGAGACCGGGACGCTCGCGAGGGAATTCGAAGCCAACGTCAAGGCAGCACGCTTCGTCGACCGGCGCGGCTAGCGTTTCTCGACCAGCGCCGCGAGCTTGTCCAGCGCCTGTTCAGGCGCCGGCGGACGCGCGTCGAAGCCCGCTTCACGGTGTGCGTGATCATCCCATTGCGGTCTGCGATCGGGGCCCGGCACCCGCATCGAGCAAGGCGAGCGCCTCGTCGGCGGTGCGCACGTCGCCGAACTGCTGGATCACGTTTTCGAGCGTCGCACGGTGCTCCTCGTCTGAAAGCGCCGCGGTGCAGTCGGAAACGAGCACGACCTTGAAGTCGAGCATCATCGCGTCACGCGCGGTGCACTCGACGCAGACGTTGGTCTTGGTGCCGGCGATGAGCAGCGTGTCGATTCCTCGCTCGCGCAGCTCCTCTTCAAAGTCGTTCTTGATAAGAACGCTGTACCGGCTCTTGGCGACGCGCAAGTCGCCGCTCTGCACGTCAAGCTCCGGCCAGAGCTGCTGCAGCTTGGAGCCCGCGGCGAGCGCGGCGGCGGCCTCGGTGCGGCGGCCAGGTGCGACAAAGGCGTCGAAGAAGCCGGTCCAGTCGCGGCCGTCGGCGCGGTTTTCGTGCGCCACCCAGACGATGGTCACCCCGCGGCGCCGCAGCTCGGCGGCGAGGCGGTTGATCGGTGCGATGATCCCGCGCGCCGCCGGCACCTCGATCGGCGCGCCGGGCGCGAGGAAGGCGTTCTGCATGTCGATGACGAGGAGCGCGGCGCGCCTGGGATCGAGCGAGTCGAAGAGGTGCAGCCGGCCGCGGCGCGCTAAGACGCGCTCGACGATTGCCGCCCGAATTTCAACCTTATGCATCAACCTTGTGCATCGAAGTACTCGGCCATGCGCCGGCGCTCGCTTTCATCCGGGAGCGGCCCGTGCCCGCCGCCGAGGTTGTCCTTCATGTGCTTCGGGTTGCCGGTGCCGGGGATGGTGCAGGTGACGGCGGGGTGCGCCACGATCCACTTGAGGAAGTACTGCGCCCAGCTTTCGATGCCGAGCTCGGCTGCCCACGGCGGGAGCGGCTTGCCCTTCACGCGCCGGAAGAGCGCGCCTTCGGCGAACGGGCGGTTCGCGATGACGGCGATTTTCAGCTCTTGTGCAAGGGGGAGCAGGCGCCGCTCCGATTCCTTCTCCCCTAATGAATAATTGATCTGAAGAAAATCGTACTGGCGCGTCTTCATGGCGCGCTCGACTTCGGCGTAGGCCGAGGACGTGTGATGCGTGATGCCGACGTAGCGGATCCGCTTCTTGTCCTTCCAGTCCAGCAGCGTTTTCGTGTGGGTCGTTACGTCGGCCAGGTTGTGCACCTGCATGAGGTCCATGCGCTCGACGCGCAGCCGCCTGAAGGAGGTCTCCATCTGCGCGATACCGGCGTCGCGGCCGTTGGTCCACACCTTGGTGGCGACGAAGAGCTTGTCGCGCATGCCGAGCTCTGCGATGAGGTCGCCGGCGACCGCCTCCGAGCTGCCGTACATGGGCGACGAATCGATCAGGTTCCGGTTGAGGAGCTTGAGCACTTCGCGCAGCGGGGCGCGAGCCGACGGGTCGTTGCCCACGTCGAAGGTCTGCCAGGTGCCGACGCCGACGATGGGCAGCGCTTCGCCGGTCGATGGAATGCGCTTGGTCATGATGCCGTCTTGCGCAAAGGACGGCTTCAGCGCCCCGGCTGCAAGGAGGGCGAGGAGCGCACGTCGTCGCGGGTCCATGATTTCATTCTAGCGCCGAGGTAGAACGCGATTGCGGTCCAGGCGACGGACAGCGCGGCGGCGGCCACTGCGATCGCGCTTCCCAGCGCTCCGAAAACCCAGCCCGACGCGGCGTCGCCGCCGCGGTACACGACGGTGTCGATGAAGTTCTTCGCCTTGTAGCGCTCTTCGCGCGGCACCACGGTGAAGAGCGCCTCGCGCGCGGGCTTGGAGACGGCGAACTCGCCCACGCGGCGTGCGACGCCGAAGGTGATCAGCGCGGCGAGCGTCGGCGTGGCGCCTAGCCAGATAAAGCCGACGACGGAGATGAGCGGCACGACCGCGAGCAGCCAGCCCGGGGTAAGAACCGCAGTCAGACGAGAAAACGCGAGTATCTGAAGGACGAGAGTAAGCGAATTGACCACCAGGTCGACGCTCGCGAAAAGGCGGGTGCGTTCGTTCATGTCCGGTACGGCCTCCTTCACGATCGCGACCTGCTGGAAGTAAAGGGCGGTCGAAAGCGCGGTGTAGCAAAGGAGATACCCGCAGATCGCGAGCAGGAACCGCGACCCGAGCGCGGCGCGCACGCCGGCGAGGATAGAGCCGCCCAAAGGGGCTTCGGGCGGCGTATCGCCCGAGCGCGGATGCGCTTTCGCCCAGCGGGCGAGCATCGCGATGCACGGAATCGTGAGGGCAAGCAGCGCGGCCGCGAGCAGCAACAGCCCGGAATGCTGAAACGTCCCGGAAAGAAACGCGGCGAGAAGCGGGCCGGCGATCGCGCCGCAACTACCGCCGGCGGCGATCGCGCCGTAGAGACGCGCGGCCTGCGGGGTGTCGAAGATATCAGACATGAAGCTCCAGAACACCGACACCGCGAATAGGTTAAACACGCTCAGCCACACGAAGAACACGATGGCATTCATGTAGAAAGCGAAAAGGAAAATGTTCAACGCAAAAAAACCGTATACCAGCGGGAGCAGCGTTGCGCGCGGCAGCCGCGCGCACAGCCAGCCGAAGACCGGGACCAGTGCCAGCATGGCCACGAAGGTCGCGGTGAACAGCCACTGCAGCGCCTGCGCGCCGACTTCGACCGCGAGCGCGTCGCGCACCGGGCGCAGGATGTAATAGCTGCAAAGAAGGAGGAAGAAATACGCGAACGCCCAGGCGAGCGCGGGCAGCTCGCCGGGTTGCACGCGCAGCGCGCGGTATAGTAGGGGCGTCACAAGGTGGTGTGTCGCAAGAAAGGGAGGCCTATGGGCGGTGGGGGATGGATCGTACTTGGGATTGTCGTCGTGCTGGCGATCTGGGCGATCGTCATCTACAACGGCCTGGTCGCGCTGCGCAACCGCTACAAGAACGCCTTTTCGCAGATCGACGTGCAGCTCAAGCGCCGCTATGACCTGATTCCGAACCTGGTCGAGAGCGTGAAGGGCTACATGGCGCACGAGCGCAACACGCTCGAAGCGGTGATCAAGGCGCGCGGCGACGCGGTCGGCGCGGCGAGCCGCGCGGCGGCGGCGCCGGGCGACCCGAACGCGATGCGCGGCCTCGCGCAGGCCGAAGGCGTGCTCGGCGGGGCGCTCGGCCGCCTGCTCGCGGTGTTCGAGCAGTACCCGGAGCTCAAGGCGAACCAGAACGTGCTCGCGCTGCAGGAGGAGCTCACCAGCACCGAGAACAAGGTGGCCTTCGCGCGCCAGGCGTTCAACGACTCGGTGATGGAATACAACACCAAGCGCGAGTCCTTCCCCGACACCATCTGCGCGGGGATGTTCGGCTTCCAGGCCGCGGAGCTGCTGCAGGCGACCGAATCGGCCGAAGAGCGCAAGGCGCCGAAGGTCTCGTTCTCCTAACTTGGATTTCTTCGAAGCGCAGGAGCGTGCGCGCCGCAAATCGCGCTGGCTCGTCCTGTGGTACGCCGCCGCGGTGCTCGGGGTGGTCGCGAGCTACTGCGCGCTCGCCGCGCTTGGCTATCTGATCGTCACACAGAGCGCGATGCCGCTCCGGGGCTATGCCGTGGTTGCGGCAGTGGTCGGCGGATTCGTTCTCGCGGTGTCTGCCTGGCGGATGTGGCAGCTCTCCGATGGCGGCGCGGTAGTGGCGCACGTGCTCGGTGCCCGCTACGTCGACCCGGACAAGTGCACGCCGGCAGAGCGAAAGCTGATCAACGTGGTGGAGGAGATGGCGATAGCCTCCGGAATCTCGGTGCCGTCGGTGTATTTGCTGGAGTTCGACGACGGGATCAATGCGCTGGTCGCCGGCTACTCACCGCACGAGGCGGTGATCATCGTCACCCGGGGCGCGGTGCAAAAGCTCTCGCGCGACGAGCTGCAGGGCGTGATGGGGCATGAGTTCAGCCACATCCTCAATGGCGACATGGCGCTCAACGTGCGGCTGGTCGGCGTGCTGGCGGGGCTTACCTGGTTCGCGGACTGCGCCGAGCGCCTGGTCTTCGCGGCCGCGCGGCACAACCGGGAGCTCGAGCGCGAACAGCGCGGCGCCGGGGCGCTCGTGGCGCTCGCCGCCGCGGTCGTCGCCTTCGTCGGCTTTCCGGGAACCGTGGCTGCCGACGCTATCAAGTCGGCAATCTCGCGCGAGCGGGAGCTCCTGGCCGACGCGGCGAGCGTGCAGTTCACGCGCAACCCCGACGGCATCGCCGGCGCGCTCGATTCCATCCTCGCGCTGCGCGCGCCCACCGCGGTGCGGGCGGTGAATTGCGAGCTTTTCTCCCACATGTTCTTCGCCCCGGCGGTGGGGCGCTGGTGGGGCTTTCCTACGCACCCGCCGATCCTCGAGCGCATCAAGCGCGCGCACCCGCGCTTCCGGCGCGACGCGTACCGGGCGCGGCGCCACGGCACGCGCACCGAGGTGGCGGTGATCGACGGCTCGGGCAATGTGGTCAAGAATATTTCGTTAGCAGGAAAAGCAGAGTCCCAGGCGCACGCCCTGGCCGTCGTGGCATCGGTCGGGCGGCCGGCACCCGAGCACGTCGACTATGCGGCGCGGCTCCTCGCGCGGCTGCCCTCGCGCCTGCGCGAGGCGCTGCACGGCGCCGACAAGGCCGAGGCTGCGATGTTCGCGCTCGCCCTCGAGCCGGACGAGGCGACGCGCAAAGCCGAGCTGCACGCGCTCGCCGCGCGGCGCGGCGCCGACGCGAGCGCCAAGGCCGCCGAGCTCTATGTCTCTGTCGGCGGCCTCGCGCGCGATCACATGCTGACGCTCGCCGACCTCGCCGTGCCGGCGATCAAGGGCGAGCGGCAGAAGGCGCGCGACGCCTTTCTCGCCGACCTTGCAGCCGTGGTCGAGGCCGATCGGCGCGTGACGCTGCGTGAGTTCGTGCTGCTGACGTATCTGCGCCAGCGGCTGCGCGAGGGCGCGGGCCAGCCGATCCGCACACAGTTCCGCCGCATCGAGGAGGTCGCCGCCGACGCGCACGTGGTCCTTTCCCTGGTTGCGCTCGACAAGGCGGCGTTCGAGAAGGGCGCTGCCGTGCTCGGCCTCGGGTGGCAGGCCCCGCTCGGGCGCGAGGCCCTGACGACGGCAAAGGTCAACGAATCGCTCGAGCGGCTGCGCCATCTCGCGCCCTTGAAGAAACCCGCGGTGCTCAAGGCCTGCGTCGAGGCGGCCGCCGCAGACGGCGTCTTCCGCCTGCCCGAAGTCGAGATGGTGCGCATGGTGGCAGCGACCCTCGACTGCCCGGTGCCGCCGGCGATCGCCGCATGAATTTTTTCGAGCACCAGAGGCTGGCGCGGCGCAACTCGAAAGTCATGGTGCTGCTTTTCGCCCTCGCGGTCATCGCGGTCGTCGTGGCCGTGGATGTCGTGCTCGGCGCGCTCTACGTGTGGAGCACGGGCGAGCCCGCGCCG
>DATADT010000466.1:0-4287 GCA_036258355.1 Burkholderiales bacterium | reverse complement strand
CGGCGCGTGCTCGTGCAGGAGATGCAGTCCGGCCTCGCCGAGGTGATCGTCGGTTATCGCGACGACGCGGTGGTCGGGCCGCTTGTGCTCGTCGGCGCGGGCGGTGTGCTGGCGGAGCTCTACCGCGATTACGCGTTGCGCATCGCGCCGGTAAGCGAAACGGAGGCAGCGGAAATGATCGAAGAGGTGAAAGGCCTGGCCGTGATCCGCGGCTATCGCAACCTGCCGCGCGGCGACCTCAAGGCGCTAGCGCTAGCGGTGTCAGCGCTCTCGAAGCTCGCGCTCGCGAAAGGCCGCCCGGTGCGCGAGGCCGAGGTCAATCCGCTCATCGTCAAGGCCGACGGCGTCGTCGCGGTCGACGCGCTCGTGGTACGCAAGGAGGCCGCATGATCGGCTTCATCGGGCTGGGCGTCATGGGCGAGCCCCTGTGCCGCAATATCGCCTCGAAAAGCGGCGAGCAGGTCCTCGGCTACGACCTCGACCGGGCGCCGCTCGCGCGGCTCAAGCAGTACGGCGTCCAGCTGGCGTCGTCGGTGCAGGAGATCGCCGAGCGCTGCAGCATGGTGTTCCTGTCGCTGCCCGGCGTGCCGGAAGTGAAGAGCGTGTGTGATCAAATGGTCCAGATCCGCGGGGGCAGCTGCATCATCGATCTCAGCACCACCACGGTCGCGCTTGCGCGCGAACTCCACCAGCGCTTTGTCGAGCGCGGCGTGGATTTCGCCGACGCCCCGGTCGCGCGTACGCGCGAGGCTGCGCAGAAAGGCACGCTCTCGGTGATGGTGGGCGCAAGCGAGCAGGTATTCGCACGCATCCGCCCGCTGCTCGCCTATATCGGCGAGGAGATCACGCTCTGCGGGGCCGCTGGCGCGGGGCAGGCGACCAAGCTCATCAACAACATGGTGCTGTTCCAGAACGTGGTCGCGCTTGCCGAGGCGCTGACGCTTGCGCGCAAGTCAAGCCTGGACGCGAGACTCCTGCTCGAGACGCTTGCCAAGGCCTCGGCCGACAGCTTCGCGCTGCGCAATCACGGGATGAAAGCGCTGCTGCCGGAGGAGTTTCCCGAGCAGGCCTTTTCCGTCGAGTACGCACTGAAGGACCTTGGCTACGCGCTCGAGCTCGCCGACCAAATGAAGGTCAATGGAGCTCAGAACGCCATGGCGGCGCTCCAGCGGGCCGCTGCCGCCGGCAACGGCAAGAAGTACTTCCCGGTGCTCGTGAAGACCCTGTGATGCCGCAGGCCGCGTTGCGCGAGGTGCTGCTCGCCGCGGGAATGGACGGCGCCGAAGTGCACTTCACCGGGGACGACCCGGTTCTTCCGCTGCGCTACCGCGTGGGCGCTGCTGCTTGCGGCGCACTTGGTGCACTCGGTGTCGCCGTTTCGAATCTTTCCGGTCGATCGCAGCGGGTTGCTGTGAACGCCCGCCAAGCCGCGATCTCGCTGCGCAGCGCGAGATACCTGCGGGTGAACGGCAAGCCCCCGGCCGTATGGGATCCGCTGAGCGGCTTCTACCCGGTGCGCGACGGCTGGATCAGCATCCACTGCAACTTCCCTCATCACCGCGACGCCGCGATGCGCGTGCTCGGCACGCCGCACGACCGCGCGCAGGCGGAGGAGGCGAGCCGCACCCGGGAAGGCGTAGCGCTCGAAGACGCCATCCACGCCGCCGGCGGCTGCGCGGGGTACGTACGCAGCCACGCCACATGGAGCAAGCATCCGCAGGCGCAAGCAGTCGCGGCTCAGCCGCTCATGACCATCGAGCGCATCTCGGATTCCCCGATAGAAAAACTGAAGCGATCCAACCGACCGCTCGGCGGCGTGCGGGCTCTTGATCTCACCCGCGTGCTCGCCGGGCCGACGTGCGCGAAAAGCCTCGCCGAGCACGGCGCCGACGTGCTGAAGATCACCGCGTCGCACTTGCCCGATTCCGGGTTGGTGGATCTCGACACTGGCATAGGCAAGCGTTCTGCGCGCATTGATCTGAGAACGGAGCAGGAAACCCTGAAGAAGCTGGTTAGACAGGCCGACGTGTTCGTCCAGTCGTACCGTCCAGGCGCGCTCGCGGCGAAAGGGTTCGCGCCCGAAGCGCTCGCCGGGCTGCGGCCCGGCATCGTGTGCGCTTCCCTGAGCGCCTGGGGACCCACGGGGCCGTGGCGCGAGCGCCGCGGCTTCGACAGCATTGTGCAGGCGGTTAGCGGCATGGCCGATGCGCACGGCAGGGAAGGCAAGCCGAGCCTGCTGCCGGTCTCGGCGATCGACTACGTGAGCGGATACCTCATGGCTTTCGGGGTGTGCGTCGCGCTCGAGCGCCGCGCGCGCGAGGGCGGAAGCTGGCTCGTGCGCGTTGCGCTCGCCCGGGTTGGGAAGTGGATCGTCGATCGCGGCACGATCGAGAATTACGCGGGTATCCCCGACGACCTGCCGGAGGTGGAGCTTGCCCCGCTCCTCGGCGAGATGGACGCTCCGGACGGGCGCATCCGATACCTCAAGCCGGTGCTCGAGCTTTCCGAGACGCCGCCTTGTTTCGACCGGCCGCCCGTCCCGCTCGGCTACCATCCGCCCGCATGGACTTCCAGCTGACGCCGGAGCAGCAGCAGTTCCGCGAGGCGGTGCTCGCCTTTTCGAACAAGCACCTCGTGTCCGGGGCGCGCGAGCGCGCGCACAAGGCCGATTACCCATGGGACGTGGCGAAGCTCATGGCGAAGCAGGGGCTGCTCGGCATCATGCTCGCGGAAGCTGACGCCGGGCAGGGCGGGAGCCTCATGGACGCCGTCATCGCCATCGAGACCGTTGCCTCGGTCTGCCCGCGCAGCGCGGATGTTGTCCAGGCGGGGAATTTTGGTCCGATCCGAGTCTTGGCCGAATACGGCTCTGATTTTCAGAAGAAGAGATTCCTCAGCCGTCTCCTGACTGGAGAGGCAGTCATCTCGGTCGGCATGACCGAGCCCGAAGCGGGCTCAGCGGTCACCGACCTCAAGACCACCGCCACGCCCGACGGCGACGGTTTTCGCATCAACGGCTCCAAGATCTTCACCACGCACTCGGCATATGCGGAGCTGATTCTCGCTTACGTCCGCTTCGGCCCCGGCGTCGGCGGAATCGGTTCTGTCCTGATAGAAACCAAGGCCCCCGGCGTCCGGAGGGGTAAACCTTCTACGTTCATGTCCGGCGAGGAGTGGGCCGAGCTTCATTTCGACAACGTCCGCGTGCCGGCCGAGATGGTGCTGCTGCGCGAGGGCGGCTTCAAGAAGCAGATGGCGGGCTTCAACGTCGAGCGCATCGGCAACGCCGCGCGCTCGCTCGCGCTCGGGCGCTACGCATTCGAGCGCGCGCGCGCCTGGGCGCTCGAGCGACGCCAGTTCGGCCGGCTGCTCGCCGAGTTCCAGGGGCTGCAGTGGAAGTTCGCCGACATGAAGATGCAGCTCGACGCCGCGCAGCTTCTCCTCTATCGCGCCGCGGTGAACGCCGACCGCGGCCTTCCGTCCGCCGAAGAGACCGCGATCGCCAAGGCTTACTGCAACCGCACCGGCTTCGACGTCGCCAACGAGGCGCTCCAGGTGATGGGCGCCATGGGCTATAGCCAGGAAGAGCTCGTCGAGTACTGCGTGCGCCGCTGCCGCGGCTGGATGATCGCCGGAGGCTCCATCGAGATCCTCAAGAACCGCATCGCCGAGGGCATCTTCGGCCGCAGCTTCCCGCAGCGCTCCGGCAGTTGAGCGTGGCTTGGAAATGCCGATTGCCTGGCCGAGGTAAGATTGCCTTTGGAGGTCTCACGTGAAGCAGAGCTATACGGCGGTAGTGAAGCAGGACGGCGAATGGTGGATCGGCTGGATCGAAGAGGTTCCCGGCGTCAACTGCCAGGAGCGGACCCGCGAAGAGCTGCTCGAATCGCTTCGCGTCACGCTTGGGGAAGCGCTGGAAATGAACCGGGCGGACGCCAAGGAGGCGGCCGGGAAAGGCTATGAGGAGCTCACCATCGCGGTATGAAGCGCCGCGATCTGCTGCGGCATCTCTCGTCCCACGGCTGCTCGCTTCTTCGCGAAGGCAGCAGGCATTCCTGGTGGCATAACCCCTCTCAGAACAGGCGCAGCGCGGTTCCGCGCCACAACGAGATCAACGAGCATCGGCACGCAAGATCTGCAAGGATCTCGGAGCTCCGCTGCCATGATGGAGGGTATCGGCCAGCTCGTGAACCGCAACCCGGCGATCGTGCGCTGGGGCCGCGGCATGAACGAGACGTTCATGGTCGAGGTGGGAGACACGCAGTTTCTCCTCACGGTGCGCGATGG
>DATADT010000465.1:0-4077 GCA_036258355.1 Burkholderiales bacterium | reverse complement strand
ACCGCTACGCGCTCGCGCCGGGCATGCAGGTCATCGCCGAGATCCACCTCGGCGATCGCACCGTCCTCGAGTACCTCCTCTCGCCGGTGCAAAAAGCCTTCCACGAGGCTGGGCGCGAACGTTAGACATGCGGCGTCGGCTCTAGCCACAAGCTGCTAGTTTTCCAGTACAATCCGCCCCCTTCCTGGTCGCGCCGTTACGCATGACGGTCGGCCTTTATCCATAGGAAAGGAGCACAACTCGACATGCGGCATTACGAGATCGTTTTCATCGTCCATCCCGACCAGAGCGAGCAGGTGCCGCAGATGGTCGAGCGCTACCAGGGCCTGATCGCCCAGCGAAACGGCACCGTCCACCGCCTCGAGGACTGGGGCCGGCGGCAGCTTGCGTACCCGATCGCCAAGGTTCACAAGGCGCACTACGTGCTGATGAACATCGAGTGCGACCACGAGACGCTAAAAGAGCTCGAGCACTCGTTCAAGTTCAGCGACGCGGTGCTGCGCCACCTGATCGTGGCCATGCCCAAGGCGCACACCACGCCCTCGCCGATGATGCGCGAGGAGAAGTCGAAGTCGCTGATGGAGCGGGGCGCCGGCGCTCCCGGCGAGGCGGCGCCTGAACCGGGTCGAGCTGAGCGGCCGGCTGCTTGAGCTGGGCGCGCTGCGCTACACGCCGGCGGGTGTCGCCGCGGTCGAGTTCCGGCTTGCGCACCAATCCGAGCAGGAAGAGGCGGGCGGGCGCAGGACGATCGAGGCCGAGGTGAGCGCGGTGGCGTTCGACACGCAGGCGAAGCTGCTGGCGGCGAGGCCGCTCGGCAGCTCAGTGAGAGTGGAAGGATTCCTGGGAGCAAGGAGCAAGCGCTCGAAGCGGCTCGTGCTCCACGTGACCAACATCGAATTTGTCGAAGGAGAGCAACATGCCACCGCCGCGCAGAGGTAAGGGCAAAGGCAAAGGGAAGTTCGCCAAGGACAAGAAGGACCGCGGCCAGCGGGCGCTGTTCCGCCGGCGCAAGTTCTGCCGCTTCACCGCCGAGAAGGCGGAGTGGATCGACTACAAGGACGTCGAGACGCTCAAGGATTTCGTCAACGAGACGGGCAAGATCATCCCCGCGCGCATCACTGGGACCGCGGCGGGCTACCAGCGCCAGCTGTCGGAGGCGATCAAGCGGGCGCGGTTCCTTGCGCTCCTGCCCTACACCGACCTGCATTGAGACCGAATTAATCGTGCCATGGAAGTCATACTTCTCGAGAAGATCGCGAACCTGGGGGAGCTCGGCCAGGTGGTGAAGGTGAAGGACGGCTACGCGCGCAACTACCTCATCCCGCACGGCAAGGCGAAGCGCGCGACCGAGGAGAACCGCAAGGCTTTCGAGGCGCGCCGCGCCGAGCTCGAGCAGGCGCAGACCGCCGCGCTCGCGAACGCGCAGGAGCGCGCCGGCAAGCTCGACGGCTTGACGCTTCAGATTACGCAGAAGGCCGGGCCCGACGGGCGGCTCTTCGGCTCGGTCACCAACTACGACATCGTGGAAGCGCTGAAGAAGCAGGGCCACGAAGTCGAGCGCGCGCAGATCCGTATGCCGCAGGGACCGCTGAAGCAGGTGGGCGACTTCCCGATCCAGATCGCGCTGCACGCCGACGTCGCCGTCACGATCACCGTTTCGGTGCTCGGCGAGCAGTAAGCTCTCGTCGCGGAAAAAAAGGGGCCTGGGCCCTTTTTTGTTGCCCTATGAGGGTCTTCGGGCCATTTGCATGGACGTTTATACAGTACTAGACTGGCCGGACGTGTCAAGAAAATTAATTTGTACTTGTACAGCGCCATCCACAAAGTACCGACAGCCTGCTCACAGGCTATCCACAGCAGTCGGGGCCCGCTAGCCCCGGATGATCAAATTTTCAGCAGCGCCGCGGCGCGAGCGCGTTGGCAGAGCGCGCGTTTCGACTTATCAAATCGAAAACCGGTGCCTGCTGCCTATGATGCGCGCCGGGGAGGTTAGAACAAGATGCCCGTTGGACAGACGGTAGCGCGACCCGACGTCGCGGACCCGCAGCTCGTCGCGCTGAAGCTTCCGCCGCACTCGGTGGAGGCCGAGCAGTCGCTGCTCGGGGCGCTGCTCCTCGACAACCAGGCGTTCGACCGCGTCGCCGACCTCGTGTCGGCGGCCGACTTCTATCGCGACGACCACCGGCGCATCTGGCGCCACATCGCGCGCCTCATCGAGGCAACCCGGCCCGCCGACGTGGTGACGGTGTCGGAGTCGGTCGAGGCGAGCGAGGACAAGGACAAGACCGGCGGCGCGTCGTATCTGGCGGCGCTCGCGCAGAACACGCCGAGCGCGCTCAACATCCGGCGCTACGCCGAGCTCGTGCGCGAGCGCGCGGTGCAGCGGCGCCTTGCGCAGGTCGCCACCGAGATCGCCGAGACGGCGCTCGCCCCCACCGGCAAGGACGTCGGACAGCTCCTCGACGAGGCCGAGTCGAAAATTTTCCAGATCGCCGAGTCGGGCGCGCGCAAGGACCAGGGCCTGATCGGCATCAGCCCGGTGCTTGCCAAGGTTTTCGAGCGCATCGACCATCTCCACAGCCAGGACCACCCCTCCGACGTCACCGGCGTTCCCTCGGGGTTCGTCGACCTCGACCGAAAGACTGCGGGCTTACAGCCCGGGGAGCTGATCATCGTCGCGGGCCGCCCCTCGATGGGGAAGACCGCGCTCGCGCTCAACATCGCCGAGCATGTCGCCTTGCATCCGAGCGTCAGCCTGCCGGTGGCGATCTTCAGCATGGAAATGAGCGCGAGCCAGCTCGCGATGCGCATCCTTTCGTCGATGGCGCGCGTGGATCAGAGCAAGCTTCGCACCGGAAGGCTCGACAACGAGGAATGGGCGAACCTCACCGACGCGATCGGCAAGCTCAACGAGGCTCGCATTTACGTGGACGAGACGGCGGCGCTCAATGCGCTCGAGCTTCGTGCGCGGGCGCGCCGCATGAAGCGCGAGTATGGGAAGCTCGGCCTCGTCGTCGTGGACTACCTGCAGCTCATGTCGGCCACTTCGCAGGGCGAGAACCGCGCGACCGAGATCTCCGAGGTCTCGCGCTCGCTCAAGGCGCTCGCCAAGGAGCTCGACGTCCCGGTCATCGCTCTGTCGCAGCTCTCGCGGGCGGTCGAGCAGAGGAACGACCGCAGGCCGCTCATGTCGGACCTGCGCGAGTCGGGCGCCATCGAGCAGGACGCCGACCTGATCCTTTTCATCTACCGCGAGGAGGTCTACGCCCCCGAGAAGGAGGAGGCGAGGGGCAGGGCGGAGGTCATCATCGGAAAGCAAAGAAACGGGCCGATAGGTACCATTGCGCTTACGTTCATGGGGCAGTTCACCCGCTTCGCGAACGCCCTTGCCTTCGAGGGAGGCGGACAATGGCCGAACCGCTGATTGCGCAGAAATCCCCCTATGCTGTCGAGCTCGCGCCCGGAGACTACTGGTGGTGCCGCTGTGGCCAGTCGAAGCGGCAGCCGTTCTGCGACGGCTCGCATAAGACCACCGAGTTCACGCCGGTGAAATTCAGCATGACCGAGGCGCAGAAGATCTGGCTGTGCGGCTGCAAGCGCAGCGGCAACAAGCCGTTCTGCGACGGGTCGCATAAGAAGCTGACTTAGAACCCTGCCGGATACCTGCGGTAGCCGGACTTTCCAGTAGTCCTACTTCTTAGTCGCGGTCCACTTGGCTTCCGCGCCCTTCTCGTCGCGGAAGGTGCCTTCCATCTTGCCGCCGTTGACGCGGCCGGTGAAATCGCGGCGCACGCGGTTCTGGTCGACGTAGGCGAAGCTGATCGCGGTTCCGCGCAGCCTCACGTCGCGCAGCCCGGCGTGGGTCGGGCCGAGGGCGAGGGTGCCGCTCACTTTCTGGAAGGTCTGCTCGAGGGCCATCTCGTGGCGCTGGCCGCCCGCCTCGAGGTTCCAGCCGCCCATCACGTTTGCCGGCACGATCCAGAAGTAGGCGCGGCGGCCGTCGAGGGTCGAGATCTCGTCGGCTTCCCAGTCCTCCATGCTGAATGAGTGCGACACGACGCGCGTGCCGGGCCGCAT
>DATADT010000464.1:0-7098 GCA_036258355.1 Burkholderiales bacterium | reverse complement strand
CATGCGCATGGCGATGCGGATCGTCTTCCTGAGCTTGTCGAAATCCAGCCCGCCGCGCTCGTCCATGTGCGCGACCAGGTTCACCGATCCCAGATTGCACACCGCGATCTCGTCGCCCGAGGTATTGAGGGTGATCTCGGTGCACAGATTCGAGCTGTGCACCACGCCGGCGTGCTGCTGCGGGCTCCTCAGGTTGCACGGGTCCTTGAATGTGATCCAGGGGTGCCCGGTCTCGAACAGCATCGACAGCATCTTGCGCCAGAGCTGCAGCGCGGGAATCTTCTTGTGGAGCTTGAGCTCGCCGCGTGCCGCCCTGTCCTCGTAGCGCAAGTACGCCTCCTCGAAGGCGCGGCCGAACTTGTCGTGCAGGTCGCGCACGTCCGAGGGGCTGAAGAGCGTCCACTCCGCGCCCTCCATCACCCGCTTCATGAAGAGGTCGGGGATCCAGTTCGCGGTGTTCATGTCGTGGGTGCGCCGCCGGTCGTCGCCGGTGTTCTTGCGCAGTTCGAGGAACTCCTCGATGTCGAGGTGCCACACCTCGAGGTAGGAGCACACCGCACCCTTCCTCTTGCCGCCCTGGTTCACCGCCACCGCGGTGTCGTTCACCACCTTGAGGAACGGCACCACGCCCTGCGACTTGCCGTTGGTCCCCTTGATGTGCGAGCCGAGCGCGCGGACCGGCGTCCAGTCGTTGCCCAGGCCTCCCGCGTACTTGGCGAGCAGCGCGTTCTCCTTGATGGCCTCGTAGATCCCCTCAAGGTCGTCGGACACCGTGGCGAGATAGCAGCTCGAGAGCTGCGAGCGCTGCGTGCCGGAGTTGAAGAGGGTCGGCGTCGAGCTCATGAAGTCGAACGACGACAGAACTTCGTAGAACTCGATCGCCCTCGCTTCCCGGTCTTTTTCTTTCAGCGCCAACCCCATCGCTACGCGCATAAAGAACGCCTGCGGCAGCTCGGTCCTGCGCCCGCCGCTGTGCAGGAAGTAGCGGTCGTAAAGCGTCTGCAGGCCGAGGTAGCCGAATTGCAGGTCGCGCCGCGCGTTCAATGCCTTTCCGAGGCGGTCCAGGTCGAAGCGGGCGAGCTCCGGGTCGAGAAGCTCGGCGGCGATGCCGCGCCCGATGAAGGCCGGGAAGTAGCTGGCGTAGCGCGTCTCCATGTCCGCCTGGCTTGCTTCCTCGCCGAGCACCTCGAGGCGAATGGTGTCGAGGAGCAGCCGCGCGGTGACGTAGCTGTACGCCGGGTCCTTCTCGATCAGGGCGCGCGCCGCGAGCACCGCCGACTTGCGCACTTCCTGCATCGGCACGCCGTCGTACAGGTCGCGCAGCGTGGCCTCGAGGATTGCCTGCGGCGACGCATCGGCGAGGCCCTCGCAGGCCGCCTCCGCCAGGCGCTGCAGCCGCGCGCGGTCGAGCGGCTTGCGCTCGCCGTCCTCGACGACATGCAGTTCCGGCGATGTCTTGGCCAAAGCCTTTTCTTGGGCACGGGCCTTCGCCCGCTCTTCCCGGTAGAGCACGTAGGCGCGCGCCACGTCGTGCTCGCCGGAGCGCATCAGCGCGAGCTCGACCTGGTCCTGGATGTCCTCGATGTGGAACGTCCCGCCCTGCGGTTGGCGGCGCAGCAGCGCCGCGACGACGTTGTCGGTCAGCCCCGCGACGAGCTCGCGGATGCGCGCCGAGGCGGCCCCCTGGGAGCCGTTCACCGCGAGGAACGCCTTGGTCATCGCCACCGAGATCTTGGCCGGCTCAAAGCCCACCACCGCGCCGTTGCGGCGGATGACCTTGCAATCGGCATAGGCGCCGCGCGCCGGGGCGCTTGCCTCCGAAATGCCAACGCTCAAAGACGAAGATGCCGTTGCGCTGTCCTGAGCGACTTGCATACCGCCTCCTACCAGGTCTTTGTTCTCTACCGGGCCGTCAACACGGACGCCCCCCAAGTGCCACTATGTTTAGTGGCTGACGGCCCCTTTTGGCCTATATCTAGTGATCTCGCACGAGACGAGTCGGAGCGTACACCAGAGCTTTTTTGTTTTGCAAGCGGCGGCTTGCAGATGCTGCGGCGCAGCGATGTGCAATATGTGGCGTTTGTAGAGGTGGTCCTATACTAAATCTAGTAGGAGAACGCCGAGGCACTACATACTGGAGGCGTAGCAGCGCTCTTTGCCCATATCTAGTGGCCAAGACCGAGCAAAAATAAATTTTCTCAGGCGCGCGATCGCGCGAGCGATGCGAGCAGTCGCGCCCAGTCGAAGCGCGCGCCGGGATCGGTCTTGCGGCCGGGCGCCACGTCGCTGTGCGCGGCGATGTCGCGCAGGGAGAGTTTCGACTGAAGCCCGCGCACCAGCGCGCTCAGTGCTTCGTACTGCGCATCGGAGAAGACGTCCTCCTCGGTGCCTTCGAGCTCGATGCCGACGGAGAAGTCGTTGCAGCGGCTGCGGCCGCGCCAGCAAGAGGCGCCGGCGTGCCAGGCGCGCTTCTCGACCGGGACGAACTGCACGATCTCGCCGTCGCGGCGGATCAGGTAGTGGCTGGAAACCTTGAGCCCGCGGATCTCTTCGAAATACGGGTGCGCCTGCGGGTCGAGTCGGTTGGTGAACAGCCGCTCGATCGCCTCGCCCCCGTACTGGCCCGGCGGCAGGCTAATCGAGTGGAGGACAACCAAGGTTATTTCGGTATTCGGCGGCCGCTCATCGCAATTCGGGGACTCAACGATTCTCATCTTTGATGTTCAGGCGCTGCATCCGATACCTGAGCTGCCTGAAAGTGATGCCCAATAGACGCGCCGCCGCGGTGCGGTTGAACCCCGTCTTGCCGAGCGCCTGCAGGATCGCCTCGCGCTCCAGGCGATCGAGGTACGTCGGGAGCGGCTCCTCGATGAGCTCGGGCTTCGGCGCCTGCGCTTCCTTCTCCGCTTCATCCTCCTCCTCGTCCGGCGCGATGCGGTGCAGCGCTACCGCCTCGGGCCCGAGCTCCTCCCCGGGAGAAAGCGCGAGCGCGCGCTCGAGGATGTTCTCGAGCTCGCGCACGTTGCCCGGGAAGTCGTATGCCATCAGCTCCTTCAGCGCGCTCGCCGAGAGCCGGGGCGGAGCGAGCCCGTTCTGCGCGGCGAGACGCTGCAGGATGTGCGCGGCGATGAGCGGGATGTCTTCGCGGCATTCGCGCAACGGCGGCATGGTGAGATCCACCACGTTCAGACGGTAATAAAGGTCGCGGCGAAAGCGCCCCGCCTCCACCATCCCGGCCAGGTTCTGGTTGGTCGCACAGATGATGCGCACGTCGACCGGTTCCTCCTGGGTCGAACCGACCTTGCGCGCGCGGCGCTCCTGGATCGCGCGCAGCAGCAGCACCTGCGTATGCAGCGGTAGCTCCGCGATCTCGTCGAGGAACAGCGTCCCGCCATGCGCGGCCTGGAAGAAGCCCTCCCGATCCTCGGTGGCGCCGGTGAAAGCGCCCTTGCGGTAGCCGAAAAGCTCGCTTTCCACGAGCGTCTCGGGAATGGCGCCGCAGTTCACCGGCACGAACGGCTTGTCGCGGCGCGCGCCGTTCTCGTGGATCAGGCGCGCGGCGAGCTCCTTGCCGCTGCCCGACTCGCCGGAGATGTAGACCGGCGCTTGGGTGCGGGCGAGCTTGGCGATGAGGTTGCGCACATGCACGAGCGGGGCGCTTTCCCCCAGCAGCTGGCGCGCCGCGCCGTTTCCCGAAGGCCCTGCATTATCGGGCAGCGACAGCGCCGACTTCACCAGGGCGCGCAGCTGCTCGAGCCCTACGGGCTTGGACACGTAGTCGAACGCTCCGGCCTTCAGTGCGGCCACCGCGTTCTCGGCGCTGCCGTAGGCGGTGATCACCGCCACCGGCAGGTCCGCGGGCAGAGCGCTGATGTGCCGCACGAGCTCGAGCCCGTCGCCGTCGCCGAGGCGCATGTCGGTGAGGCACAGATCGTAGCGGTCGGCCTTGAGGCGCTCCTTGGCCTCGGCGATCGAGCCGACCGCATCCACGCCGAGGCCCATTCTCGCCAGCGTGAGCTCGAGCAGCTCGCGGATGTCGGGCTCGTCGTCCACGACGAGGACCCGGCGCGAGGTGTGCGCCACCCGGCGCTCGGGACGGCGGCTCATGTGCGCCGCCTCATGCGGGCTTCACCTGTCTGCAGCGGATGCGGAAATGCGCGCCGGCGCCGTCGTTCACGTACTCGAGCGCGGCACGGTTGGCCGCGCACAGCTCGCGCGCCAGATACAGGCCGAGGCCCGTTCCCTTCGCCTCGGTGGTAAAGAAAGGCTCAAACAGCTGCCCGCGGATCGCCGGCGGCACGCCGGGGCCGTTGTCGATCACGGAGAGCTCGACGCGGTCAGCGTAGCCGGCTAGCCGGATGCGGATCGCGCCGGGCGCCGGGCCGGCGTAGCGGACCGCGTTGCGCACCAGGTTCCACATCACCTGGTGCAGGTGCTCGCGATCGAACTCGATCCATGACTCGCGCTGCGTCTCGAGCACGATGCGGTCGGCGGCAATCTGCTCGTTCGCCACGAACTCCGCCACGAAGGCGCGGAGCCAGGCGTGCAGGCCCACTGGCGCGGCCGAGACGCGGTCGCGCTTGTTCAGCTGCAGCACGTCCGACACCAGGCGCTCGAGGCGCCCTGCATTGTCGCGGATGATGCGCGTCAGGCGTTGGCGATCGTCGGCGCGCTTCTCCTCGCTCAGCAGCTCGATCGCATGGCTGATGGCGGCGAGCGGGTTGCGGATCTCGTGCGCGATGTTCGCGGTCAGCCGGCCGAGCGCGGCGAGCTTGAGCTGCTGCGCCTGCTCGCGCGCACGGGTCGTCTCCTCGACGAGCAGCACCGAGAACTCCTCGGCGCCGCGCTCGAGCGGCCGCAGGCGGATATCCCGCCCTCCGACTTCGATTTCCGCGCTGCCGGCGAAGCCGGGCACCAGGCCTGCGATGTTGGTGCCGAGCAGGCTGACCGCACCGAGCAGCTGCTGCGCCTGCGGGTTATGCTGCACCACGCGGCCAGCGCGGTCGAGCACCAGCACCCCGTCATTCATGTCCTCGATCACCAGCTGGTTGATGCGCGTCTGGACCGCGAGCTCGCGTCCGCGCTGGCGCGCGAGGCGCTCGTTCGCGGCGACACGCGCCGCGAGCCAGCCTGTCACGCCCGCGATGGCGAAGTAGCCGATCGCGAGCAGCCCCGGCTGCAGGAAGCTCGCGGTCGGCGCGTCGTGCTCGAGCACCCAGTAGCTCTGCTCGAGCAGCAGCGCGATCGTCGCGAGCGCGGCATAGAGGTAGGTGAGCCGCCGCGGCGCGACGATCGCCGCGCCGGTGAGCGAGATGAGGAGCATCACGCCGAGGCCGCTCTTGATACCGCCGCTCGCGTACATGAGCAGCGTGATCGCCACGATGTCGAGGCAGACCTGAAGCGACACCTGCAGCTCGAACTTCTCGCGCACATCGCGCAGCAACGCATGGAGCACGACGGCGCAGAGGAGGTACCCGGCGGCGAAGTAGCGGAAAAGCTCCAGGCTCTTCGCGCCGAGGTTGACCGCGTCGTCGTAGATGAGTGCGGTGCCGACAAACACCCCGGCGAGCGCGATACGGTAGTAATTGAAGTAGCGCAGCGAGATCCAGAACGACTCCGGAATGCGCTCCTCCGGCGTGAGGAAGACCTCCGGCAGCGTGACCGCTCCCCCGCGCATCGAGGCTTCCATCAGGCGCCACCCGCGCCGAGCCGGGCGTGCTCTTCGCCGCAGTACAGGCGCCCGCCCGATTCGCGGGCCTCGGCGCGAGGCAGATGCATGCCGCAGCGCGCGCAGGCGACCAGATCTGCCTGGGTCAGAGGCGTTGGCTTCTGCCGGACGCGGGTCGCGCGCCATGCCCGCCGCACGAGCCATGCGGCGAGCACGACAAGAAGGACGAGAACCAAGAGGCGGCCCATCGCCGGATTATCTAACGGGAAGGAAAACGATGGTCGGGGGCGACGCCGCGCGGCTCGAACAGCAGCGGCGGCGAGTGTGACTACACGCGAGCGCGCTCATCAGCGCCGGGTGGCGGCGCGGGGGGGCCCTTCACTCCTTCACCGAATCGAGCGGGAGACGCGCCGCATCTTGGGACCCGGATTTTTTCCTATAGCGGTCCCAGAGGTAGTAGGCCGCCCCGATCAAACCAAACGACCCGACGATCATCGCGTAGGCATGAAGCGCATCTGGGTCCTTGCCCTGGTAGGCCTCCAGTGCCGCCTTCATCTCCGGGATACAAACGAACGCTAAGCAAACTAAGAACGCGATTCCAATGAACACGTTCACGATGAGCAGTATGGGGAACCCATAGCGGTGCACCAGTATGGGGAACCAATAGGGGTCGAGGCGGAGGACCAGCATGGGGAACAAATAGCGGTGCAGGGAAAGAACCACCACGATGATGCCGAGAGCGAATGCGAGGGCGATCTCGATCATGGAGCCCCGAATCTACTACGCCCTTGAACGAACCGCACCACCAATCGAATCACCGAGGCCGTCAACGCGCATAACACCAGCCAGCGCGTGTCGCGACCGCGGACGAAAAGATGAGACGCGATGATCGGTAAACGGCCCCGCGCAGACATGGATGCCCAAGAGGGTATGGCCGGGGCCGGCGCCTAGAGCCTGCTCCAACCATCATCGGCGACGTGCTGAAGGGCATACCGCCCCCGGCGACTTCGACGTGGGAGCACCTCGAAACAGCGAAGTACACCAAGGAATTCTTGGACTGGCTGAAGTCAGTCGCGCCCGAGGACGACTAACTAACGGGAACGACTGCCAGCAGTCCCCGGAAGCGCCTAGCGTGCGCTGCGCGCGTCGATTGAGAGCTTCCCCTAGTCCCCGACTACGCGTGCGTCCTGGCGCGTCCTAGCGCGTCACTCAGCGCGCGCTGGATTGCACTTAAGCAGCACTTAAGCGCGCCTTCGGCTGCAACGAGACTTTCAGTAAGCGATTGATTATTTGGTCGGGGCGACTGGATTTGAACCAGCGACACCTGCGTCCCGAACGCAGTACTCTACCAGGCTGAGCTACGCCCCGACTTTGGTAGGTGAGCGGCTCACCGCGAAGGACGCCAATTCTAACAAAGACGCCTTGTACTG
>DATADT010000463.1:0-3440 GCA_036258355.1 Burkholderiales bacterium | reverse complement strand
CTCGTAGAGCAGGCGGATGATCACCGAGAGGCCCGGCGCGACGAAGATCTTGTCCTTCTGCGCTTCCAGCATGTCGAGCGCCTCGTCGTCGGCGAAGCTCGCGTGGTAGATGATGTCGAAGCCGTGGCGCATCGCCTGCTTCACCGATTCGGACGAGCGCGCGTGGCAGGAGAGCCGCCGGCCGCGCACCTTGGTCTCGCGCGCCGCGATCGCGACTTCCTCCTCGCTCATCCAGGTGGTCTTCGCATCGGCGCCCGCCACCAGGTTGTCGCCGGAGAGGTTGAGCTTCACCGAGTCCACGCCGTACTTGAGGAACATGCGCACGGCCTTCAGCATTTCCTGCGGCCCGTTCACGATGCAGCCGAACGACATCTCGGGGAACGGCAGGTGCGGCAGCAGGTCGTCGCCGAGCGAGCCGCTCACCGTGATCTCCTGGCTCGCCGCGAGGTAGCGCGGGCCGGGGATCTGGCCGGAGTTGATCGCGTCGCGGATCACGCAGTCGAGGCGCGGCTTGGGCGTCGCCGCGCCGACGCACGAGGTCCAGCCCTGGTCGAGGTACTGCTTGGCGACCTGTGCCGCCCAGAGCGTATGCTCCTCGTGCGGCATCTTCTGGATCGCGTCCAGCGTCTTCGAGTTGGTCCAGCCGAAGTGCGTGTGCGCCTCGCACATTCCCGGCATGAGCGTCGCGCCCGCACCGTCGATCACCGTCACGCCGGCGACCGGCACGCTGCGCGCGCCGCGCGCGACTCGCGCGATGCGATTCCCTTGGATCAGGACCTCGCCGGGATGGGGCTGCGCCCCGGTGGCGTCGAGGATGCGGACATTGGTGAACAGGACGTTGGCCATGGGGCGTCTCCTAATTCGGGGTCAGAGCCCGAATCCCTGCAAACGGAAATCGGGCTCTGACCCCGATTTCGTAGAACGGCTTCAAGAGCGCGATGCAGTCTTCCGGCTTCTCCACCGGCGTCCAGTGACCGCAGCCCCGCAACACTTCGACGCGGCTACCGGCGATTTTCTGTCCCATCATGCGGACCGACTGCGGCGGCGAGACGACGTCCTCGTCGCCAGTGACGAGCAGGGTCGGGCACGCGATCTTGGACGTGTCGGCCGGCTGCATCTCGGCGAGTGCCTCGCAACTCCTCGCATAGCCGTCCGGGTCCTGCGCCATCAGTGATTCGCGTACGAACGCGACTGCGGCGAGCCGCTTCGCTCTTGTTTCTGAGGACAGGCTGGATGAAAGCAAGGCATCCGCGATGCCCTGCATCCCTTCCTGCCTCGCCCTCCCCGCGCGCGCGCGGATGTTCGCCCTCGCCTGGTCGGGCGGTGCGAGCAGCGAACCGAAGAGCGCGAGGCTCCTGACCGCGTTCGGCTCGGCTGCCGCGAGGTGTGTCGCCACGATGGTTCCCATAGAGTGGCCGACCACGTGCACTTTCTCCACCTTGCAGGCGTGCATCACCCGTTTGGCCGCCTCGACGAACTTCTCTATGGAGAGAGGCCCCTCAACTCGGCTGGATCGGCCCGAGCCCGGCAGGTCGAAGCGCACGCGCTTGTTGCGCGCGAAAGCCGGAAGCAGCGGGGTGAACGTATTGGTGGTCCCGCCGAGGCCGTGGATCATCAGCACGGGCTCGCCGTCGCCTTCGACTTCGACCGCAATCCGCTCTATGAAGAGCACATCCTCCTCCAGGATGCTGCAGCGCGGTAGCCGGGTACTGCAAAACGGAGTACTCAAAATTGAGACACGCGTCTCAATTCGCCGTGGGAGACTAACCGCAAGTGCAGAAAAGCGCCAGACCTTTCTACGAGCTTCCCGACCTCGGCCGCGGCCACCGCGCCCGGGAGTTCCGGCGCCTGCTCGACGAGGCGGTACGCCTGGTGCGGCGCGGCCGGATCCCTTCGGTGGCCGAAATCGCTCAAAGCGCAGGGGTTTCGCGCGCCACCGCGTACCGCTACTTCCCCTCCCGCTCCAAGCTTGTAAGCGCAGTCATTGCCGAGGCGTTGGCGCCGGTGCGCCGCGCGGTGCCGCAGAAGGGTGACGCCAAAGCCCGACTACACGAGCTGGTCGACCGCACCTATTCCCGCTTCCACCACTACGAGCCGCACATGCGGGCTGCGCTCCAGCTCGCGCTCGAGCACCAGTCGCTCGCGGCGGCGGGGCTGCTCGAGGAGGAGGCCTTCCGCCGCGGGCAGCGCACCGAGATCCTCGCCACTACGATCTCGCCCCTGAAAAGAAAGCTTTCGAAGAAGACCTACGGCCGGCTGCTGCGTGCCCTGTCGGTCGTCTACGGCATCGAGCCGATGATCATCCTCAAGGACATCTGCCATGCGAGCGACCGCGAAACGGAGGCGGTGGTGCGCTGGATGATGGACGCGCTGGTCGACGCCGCCATGCGGGAGGCAAAATAGCGGCCGAAACCAAGGAGACGCCATGCCGCTTACCGAACTCAACCACTACCTGCTGGTCGCAAAGAACCTCGAGCGCACCAAGAAGTTCTATCAGGACGTGCTCGGCATGCAGCTCGCCGAGCGTCCCGACTTCGGCTTCCCGGGCTACTGGCTGAAGCTCGGCGAAGACATCTGCGTGCACCTCGCCTCGCAAGCGCCGAACAAGATCAGAGACCAGTTCCTGCTGAAGAAGCATCCCAAGGGCACCACTGGCTCGGGCTCGGTGGATCACATCGCGTTCCTCGCCAAGGACCCGAACGAGGTGCGCGAGCACATCCAGAAGCACAGGATCGCGATGCACTTCAGGAGCTTCCCGGACGCGAAGCTGTTCCAGATCTTCCTCAAGGATCCCGACGACGTCACCATCGAGCTCAACTTCCTCGGCGAGGTGATCGACGAAACGGAGTGGAAGGGCAAGGGCTCGGCCTCGGCCATGACGCTCGATCGTTCGGCAGGGAAGCGCACCGCGATACGGAAGCAGAATTAGAAGGGCTCTGACTCCTTTGCTCTTCGACAGGATCAGGATTCGCGAAGTCGAGGCGAGGAACCGTATCGTCGTCTCGCCGATGTGCCAGTACTCGGCCGAGGACGGCCACGTCACCGACTGGCATCTCGTGCACCTCGGCAAATTCGCGCAGGGCGGCGCGGGTGTCGTGTTCGTGGAAGCGACGGCGGTGGAGAAACGCGGCCGCATCACTCATGGCGACACGGGAATCTGGCAGGACTCTCACATCGAAGGACTGAAACGGATAAGTACCTTCGTCAAGAGCCAGGGCGCCGTGCCGGCGATCCAGCTCGCGCACGCGGGACGCAAAGCGAGCATGGCGCGGCCGTGGTACGGCAATGGCCCGCTCACGCAGGCGGACCTCGCGCGCGGCGACAAGCCTTGGGACATCGTTGCGCCTTGCGACACCGCGATCGGCGAGGGGTGGATCAAGCCGCGGCCGCTCGAAGCGAAGGATTTGCACGAGCTGAAACGATCCTATTCCGATGCGGCG
>DATADT010000462.1:0-3657 GCA_036258355.1 Burkholderiales bacterium | reverse complement strand
ACCACGCGCACCGTGGTCACCTCGTCGCTCGCGATTCTGGCGCTCGACTTCGTGCTTACCGCGCTCATGTTTACCGGAGGCAACCACTAACCATGAACCGCTCGATGATCGATCTGTGGGTCGGAATCTTCGTCGCCGCCGGTTTCGCCGGGCTGCTGTTCCTCGCGCTCAAGGTGGGCAACCTCGCCACCTTCTCCGCTAACGACACCTACCAGGTGCAGGCCAAGTTCGCCAACATCGGCGGCCTCAAGGTACGCGGCCCGGTCAAGAGCGCAGGCGTGGTCGTGGGTCGGGTCGCCGACATCCGCTTCGACAACGAGACCTACGAAGCGATCGTGTCCATGACGATCGACGCCGCCTACCAGTTCCCGCGCGACACCACCGCCAAAATCCTCACCTCCGGGATTCTCGGCGAGCAGTACATCGGTCTGGAGGCCGGCGGCGACGGCGTGATGCTGAAGAACGGCGACCGCCTGCGGCTCACGCAGTCGGCCGTCGTGCTGGAGAACCTCATCAGCCAGTTCCTTTTCAACAAGGCCGCCGAAGGCAAGCCTCAGGAGAAGTAAGCAAGATGAGGAACGCCGAGTGAGGATGGCGTTGCTGTGCCTGCTGCTCGCGTCGGGCTGCGCCACCGTCGAAGGCGAGCGGGACCCGCGCGACCCCTGGGAGGGCTTCAACCGCGGCGTGTACCGCTTCAACGAGACTTTCGACGAGTATGTCGCGCAGCCGGTGGCGCGCGCGTACGTGGCGGTCCTGCACCAGGAGATCCGCACCCGCGTGGGCAACTTCTTCTCCAACATCCAGGACCTCCTCATCGGCGCGAACAATTTCCTGCAGGGTAAGTTCGAGGATGGCGTCAACGATTGGGCCCGCTTCGCGTTTAACAGCACGATCGGCCTGCTCGGGATCCACGACGTGGCGAGCGACTTCCCCGGGCTGGAAAAGCACAACGAGGACTTCGGCCAGACCCTCGGCCGCTGGGGCGCCGGCTCGGGACCGTACCTCATCCTGCCGTTTCTCGGCTCGAGCACCGTGCGCGACGCGGCGGGCACCGCGGTCGACTGGGCAGTGCAGCCGGTGGGCGAAGTGCGGCCCATCGCGCTGCGCAACACGCTCTATGGCCTGTACTTCGTCGACACGCGCGCGCAACTCCTCGACGCGAGCCGTATCCTCGAGGAGGCCGCGCTCGACAAATACGTGTTCCAGCGCGATGCTTATCTGCAACGGCGGCGCAGCTTGATCTACGACGGCAGGCCGCCTCGGGAGAAGATCGAATGAGACGAATCGTCAAAATTGCGCTCCTGGCTCTCGCTCTCGCGGGCGCCCCCGTTGCCGCCCAGGACGTCGCGCCTGACACGCTGGTCAGGAACGTGACGCTCGAGGTCGTGGACCTGATCTCCAAAGACAGGGAGATCAAGACGGGCAGTCGCGCGAAACTCGTCGCGGTGATCGAGGCGAAGGTACTGCCGCATTTCAACTTTACCGCCATGACCGCGCTCGCGATGGGGCAGAACTGGGCCAAGGCGAGCCCCGAGCAGAAGAAGCAGCTCACCGAGGAGTTCAGGACGCTGCTCGTGCGCACCTACGCGAGCGCGCTCTCGGCGTACAGCGAGCAGAAGTTCGACTTCCGCCCGCTGCGCGCCAAGGCGACCGACACCGACGTCACGGTCAACGTGCGCGTGCTGCAGCCCGGCGCGCAGCCTGTAACGCTCGACTACAGCATGGAAAAGACAGCCAACGGCTGGAAGGTGTACGACGTGGTGGTCGGCGGTGTGAGCCTGGTGGCCAACTACCGCACGGAGTTCGCGAACACTGTGCGCACCTCCGGGGTGGACGGCCTGATCAAGGACCTTGAGGCGAAGAACAAGTCCCTGGATAAGAAATGAGGAAGCCGGCGTGATCCGCCGCGAAGGGCGCAGGATCACGGTAAGCGGGCCGGTCACGCTCGCCAACGCCGCGCGGCTGCTCGACGAGGGCCGGCAGCACCTCGCCGAAGGCGCGCGCACCGTGGATCTCGGGGAAGTCACCGAGCTCGACTCGGCGTTGCTCGCCCTCATCCTCGCCTGGCTGCGCGACGCGCGCGCCGCCAAGCGCGAGCTCGCCTTCGCCAACCTCCCGCAATCGCTGCAGACGCTCGCCCGGCTCTACGGGGTCGAAGAGCTCCTCCCCGTGGCCCGCTGAAAGCGATCGAAGTCCGCGACGTCGAGAAGCGCTACGGCGCGCTGCGCGCGCTGTCGGGGGTAAGCCTTGCCATCGAGCAGGGCGAGTTCTTCGGCCTGCTCGGCCCGAACGGCGCGGGCAAGACCACGCTTATTAACGTGATCGCGGGGCTCGCGCGCCCCGACGCCGGCTCGGCGTCGGTGATGGGGGCGGACGTCGCGGCCGACTACAGGCGCGCACGCCGCATGCTCGGCGTCGTGCCGCAGGAGCTGGTATTCGATCCTTTCTTCACCGTGCGCGAAACGCTGCGCATCCAGTCGGGTTACTTCGGCATCCGCGGCAACGACGCCTGGATCGACGAGGTGATGCAGCACCTCGACCTCGGCGCCAAGGCCGATGCGAACATGCGCTCGCTTTCCGGCGGCATGAAGCGCCGCGTGCTGGTCGCCCAGGCACTGGTGCACAAGCCGCCGGTCATCGTGCTGGACGAGCCCACCGCTGGCGTGGACGTGGAGCTGCGCCAGGGGCTTTGGGAGTTCGTGCGGCGCATGAACCGCGACGGCCACACCATCGTGCTCACGACGCACTACCTCGAGGAAGCCGAGATGCATTGCAGCCGAATCGCGGTGCTCAAGGCGGGGCGGATCGTGGCGCTCGATTCCACCCGCAACCTGCTCGCCGCGTTCTCGGGCTCGCGCATCGCCGCGCGGGTGGTCGCGCGCGACGGCAGCCGGCATCTATTGCAGATTGACGGCTATGCCCAGCTCGAGCGCGAGCTCGCCCGCCTGCGCCAGAGCGGCGTCGAGATCGCCGACCTCGAGATCGAGCGCCCCGACCTCGAGCAGGTCTTTCTGCGGCTCACCTCCGAATGAGCTTCTGGACCTTGTTCACCAAGGAGCTGCTGCGCTTCGTCAAGGTCAGCGTGCAGACGGTCGCGGCGCCGGTGCTGACCTCGCTTCTGTACCTCGTCATCTTCGGCCAGGTGCTCGAAGGCCGGCTGCAGGTGTTCGACGGCGTGCGCTACACGTCGTTCCTGGTGCCGGGCCTGGTGATGATGAGCGTGCTGCAGAACGCCTTCGCCAACACCTCCTCGAGCCTCATCCAGTCCAAGATCACCGGCAACATCGTCTTCATCCTGCTTGCGCCTATTTCCTACGCGGAGTTCTTCTGGGCTTACGTTGCCGCCGCCGTGGCGCGCGGCCTCGCGGTGGGCGCCGGCGTGCTCGCCTGCACGGCAGGGTTCGTCGAGCTGCGGCTCGAGGCGCCGCTCTGGGCGCTCGCCTTCGCGGTCCTCGGCGGCGCGCTGCTCGCTGCGCTGGGGCTCCTCGCCGGCATCGTTTCGGAGAAAATAGACCAGCTCGCCGCCTTCCAGAACTTCGTCATCCTGCCCTTCACCATGCTCTCGGGCGTGTTCTACTCGATCCACTCTCTGCCCGGCTTCTGGCGCGAGCTTTCGCACGCCAACCCCTTCTTCTACATGATCGACGGCTTTCGCTA
>DATADT010000461.1:0-7933 GCA_036258355.1 Burkholderiales bacterium | reverse complement strand
GCATCACTCGGCCGAGCAGCAGCTTTGCCGCTGGTTGCTGATGAGCCTAGAACGCTTGCCTGGAGACGAGCTGGTGATGACGCAAGAGTTGATCGCCGACATGCTGGGGGTGCGCCGCCAAAGCGTCACGGAAGCCGCCAGCAAGCTGCAGGCAGACGGGTTGATCCGGTATGCGCGAGGGCGCATAACGGCGCTGGATCGGCTCGGGCTCGAGCAACGGGCCTGCGAATGCTACACGGTGGTCAAGAAGGAATACGGGCGACTTCTGAGTAACGGCTGCTAGAGACTTTGTGTAGCTCGCCGTAGCTGGCCGCATGGACGAGCTGCACCTCGGGCAATGGCGGCACACCGACGAGTTCGGAAAGCGGCGCGTCTTTCCTTGCAGGCTCTCCGAAGAGGGCGCGAAAAGCTTAAGAGACGCCGAGCGCATCGAAGGATCGCTAGAAATACGGACGCCGCTAGGCTCGACGTCCGACTTTAGCCGCTAGCTGCCCCGCTCCACATTACTTGTGCGGCCATCTTTTTTCAGGCGATCAGCAGCCATCCCAAGGGACATCAGCGCGGCGCAGCGATTCGTTCTGACCGTAAAGACACGTGTTACCTCTCCAAAGTGACTCTTTCAGAGGAAGCCAGCGCCTAAGACTCTCGACCGTGGCCAGAATAGGCCGACGACCAACGAACACCATATAAACCAAGAGAACCGAGGCTAGTACAAAAAGCAGAGGGGCCGCCCGAGAGGCCAAATCCCATCCAGTAGGGCGAGTGCCAAGCAAGATCTGCTTGTCCGTAAGATTCTTCTCGACCTGCTTATGGTCGTACCTCACTTTCGGATTAGTACCATCGAACAGCCCTTGAGCAATGGTTGGATGGTTTCCTTCCACGAGCGCTTGACCATGGATGGCGCCCTTGCCGTCGGGCGCCCACACGATTTCGGCGTCGACCGCGTAGAGCGAGCACGGCTCGGTCGCGTTGGTACGGCACTCGCGCACCGCGACGTCGGCGGCGTCGGGCAGGCCGCCGGCGAATCCGCAGCGGCCGTCGGCGCTCACGGCGTAGGCGCGCGGGGTGGGCGCTTCGAGGAAGGCGCGGTAGAGGCCGCGGCAGGCGTCGGTGCGCACGTGCGGCAGGCGGTCCACGGCGACGATCTGCCGCCCCGCGTCGAGACGCTCGAACGGGATGCCGTGCTTGCCGAGGAACTGCTCGACCGCGGGCAGCCAGACGCGCACGCCGAGCACCTCGCTGAAGATGTAGTGGCCGTCGCGGCCGAACGGCGGCTGCAGCACGTACTCGGCGAGCGCGCCGGAAGCGGCGAAGTGCTCGTACCAGAGGCGCGAGGTCTGCGCGTTGAAGTTGAGGTCGTTCTCCGCGTAGTGCAAGAGCACCGGCGCTTTCACATTCCTGCCGACCGATTCGAGCAGCTTCGCGACTGGCTCGATCGCGCAGGGAACGCCGGGACGGAAATCGGGGTTGCCGCCGCGGCCCGCGGCGAAGCTCAACACCGCGACCAGCCCCTGCGGGTTGCGCGCGCCGGCGGTGTACATGGAAACGATGCCGCCCGCCGACTGGCCGGCGAGGATCATGCGGTTGCCATCGACGTAGGGAAGCGCGCGCGTGTATTCGTAGGCGGCCATCACGTCGTCGGATGCCGCCTGCTCGCCCTTGCGGTAATCGGGATTGGCGCAGCTTCCCGGGTCCTCGGCGAACTCGCCGCCAGTCGCGCCGAAGCCCCGACGAAGCGGCATCACCACCACGTAGCCCCGGCGCGCGAACACGGAGGCGGCGCCGATCATGAGGTCGGCCGATTCGCGCGCGCGCCCGCTTGCCGAGCCCGGCGTGCCATGGTTTAGAACCACCGCGCCGTAGCGGCCGGAGGCCTGCGGCCTGATAATCGTCGCTGCGAGGGAATAGGCCCCCGCAGGGATGCGAACTTCTTCCTGGGCGAGCCGCGGGCCTACAGCATTGTCGTCCGCAAGCGCCACTGCATTGCCGAGCGCCAGACAAAATACGACCAGTCCCCTGTAACTAGCCACTGTCGTTTCCCCCGCACTGGTTTTTTGTACTACATGGCACTGTACCGAACTAGAGGCGACGGTAAGTAGCGAAAATTTGTAGTTGTTTGGTAGAGCGAAAGGCCAAGGACCGGCTGTCGCGCCGATGCGACACCGAAAGGACGCGATGATCGGGAAATTGGTCACGCTGTTGACCCGCGGCGGCACCTTGATCGCGCCAGGCGCAGCCGATGCGCTCTCCGCCCGCCTCATCGAGGCGCACGGCTACGAGTGCGTCTACATCGGGAGCTACGCCACCGCCGCGAGCCGCTTCGCGATTCCGGATGCGGGGCTGCTAACCCTCGACGAGCTCGCCGCGCAGGCGAAGACGATTGCCGGCGCGGTGCGCATCCCGGTCATTGCGGACGCCGAGGCGGGCTTTAGCCCCGATGAGACGGTTCGGGCATTCGAGGCTGCAGGGGTCGCGGCAGTCCATATCGAGGACCACACCGGCGAGGGCAAGCACACCGACTTGCCGCAGAAGCTCCACCCGGTGGAAGAGGCCGCCGAGCGCATCCGCGCCGCGGTCGCCGCGCGCACCAATCCGGAGCTCCTTATCGTGGCGCGCTCGGATGCCTTCTGGGCGCACCGCGATCTCGAGGACTGCATCGCTCGCCTGGAGCGCTACGCCGCGGCGGGCGCCGACATGGTGTTCCCGACCCTTGTAGGCCCCCCCGAGCTCGCCGAGGTGCGCCGGCGCATCGCGAGGCCGGTCATGATCGTCGACATGCCCGGGCGCACCATTGCCGAGCACGCCGGCGCGGCGATCGTCCTCTATTACGCTTTCTCTATCACCCGGCAGTTCGCGGCTCTGCGGCAAGCGCTCGCAAGTCGCGAGCTCGCGAGCGACACCGCGCCGCTGGAGGAATTTCTCGGCTATAAAGACCTCCACGGGAGGAGCCGATGAAACAGACGCTGCTGGGGCTAATTCTCGCGATCTCGTCCGGGCTTGCATCCGCGCAATATCCCTCGAAGCCCATTCGCTTCATCGTCGGCTTCCCGCCCGGCGGCTCGGCCGACCCGACGACGCGGATCATCGGACAGGCGCTCTCCGAGCGGATGGGGCAGCCGGTGGTGGTCGAGAACCGCCCCGGCGCCGACAGCGCCCTCGCGACCGAGCAGGTGTCCAAGATGTCGCCCGACGGCTACACCATCATGTTCGCCTCCAATAGCGGCATGACCGCCGCGGTGGCGCTGCGAAAGCAGCCCCTCTATGACCCGCTCAAGGACTTCACGCCGATCTCGCTCGTCGGGCGCGCGACGCAGATCTTCTACGTGCACCCGTCGGTGCCTGCGCGCACCCTGAAGGAGTTCATCGAATACGCCAGGGCGAACCCCGGCAAGCTCAACTACGGCACCGGCAACCCGCTCTCCATCCTCTACAACGTGCAGCTCATGAAAGCGACCGGGATCAACATGGTGCACGTGCCGTATAAGGGCGAAGGCCCGCTCAACCCGGACATCATCGCCGGGCGCGTGCAGTCGGCGTTCCTCAGCACCGCCACCGCGATCTCGCTAGCGAAGGAAGGCAAGCTCCGCCCGCTCGCGGTGCTCCTCGAGCGCAGGAGCCCGCTTCTTCCCCACGTTCCCACGATGGATGAGGCGGGCGTACCGGAAGTGACCGCCCGGCAGTGGGCCGGCGTGTTCGGCCCGCCCAACATGCCGCGCGAGATCGTCGAGCGCTTGAACAAGGAAGTGAACGCCGCGCTCAAGCGCCCGGACGTGCTCGAAAAGCTGCAGGGCTACGGCTACGCCGCCGAGGGCTCCACGCCCGAGCGGCTGCTGGAGATCAACCGCGCCGACCTCGAGCTCTGGCGCCGGCTCGTGAAGGAGGCCGGCATCCCGCTCGAATAGAACGGCGCGGGTTCGAGCGACGCCGGCAGGTAGAGCGGGTGCGCCGGATGCCCGGCGCCGTTGAGGCGAAGGACGTGCAGCGCAATCCTCTCGCGCTCGAGCTTTTGCAGCACGCGCGCTGCGCGCCCGAGATGCTCGCCGTGGTTCCCCCACGCGCATACCACCAGATTCGCCGCTTTCGCCGCTTCGACGATCGCCCGGTCATTGCCGCGCCCCACAGCGTCCTTCGCTGACTTCATTTCTTCCGGGTCGGTCGCGCGCCAGCCAAAAATGTTCGTGATCACCACCGCGCCGAAGCCCCAGCGCCCGGCGTAGTTGCGCGCGCGCGTGCACGAGGGGTCGAGCTTGTGCTCGTCGGCGGTGCTCGGGTTGAGCATCAGGAAGTTTGCCACCGGCTTCGACTCGTCCCAGCAGCGCCACAAGAGATAGCGCCAGCGCCGGCAGCGCGAGAACACTGCCCCGGCCGGCGTCATTTCTTCTTGTTCAGCAACTCGCCCAGCCCGGCGAACGGCCGATGGGTTGCGGCCGGCTCGCGCAAATCCGGCTCCGAGCCTGATTTTGAATCTTCGTAGCGCGCGTGCTCGTTTTCGTGGCAGTAGATGCAGAGCAGCTCCCAGTTCGAGCCGTCGGGCGGATTATTGTCGTGGTTGCCGTCCTTGTGATGCACGGTGAGCTCGCGCAGGCGCCTGCCTTCGAATTCGCGCGCGCAACGCACGCAGATGTGAGGGAGAAGCTTGAGCGCCTGCTCGCGATACGACATGCCCGAATTATCTACTCGTGCGACGCAAGACGGTCGGATGAAGCCGCTGCGTAAATAGATCACATCACGCGCTCTTCTTGCGCACCTGACATGCGCCGCGCCGACGCGCATTCTGGAGCCCACTCTCGGGGAAGAGCGCGGTGAGCCGCGCGACGGCCGGCGAGGAGAAAGGGGAAGCGCGCGAAATGGACCCGGTTCGCGATCGACTCCTCGCCGGCCTCCCCGCGCTGCGGGCGGCGACGAAGCGGCTCAGGACCACATGCTGCGCAGGCGCGCGGCCACGTCCACGCGGGTCCTCGCAGCGGCAATGGCTTCGTTCGAGGAAGTCTCTCCGAAAACCTCGGCTTCCATGCACGCGAGGACCGCGCTCGTCATGAACCGGCTCTTCGCGCCGTACACATGCCGGTCGCCCATGCGCGACTGGCTGGCGACGTAGTACTTGAGCGGCGCGATGAGGTGCAGCTCGCCCTTCGCGCGCGTCATCGCGACGTAGAGCAGCCGGCGCTCCTCCTCGACGAGCTCGGGCCGCCCGGTGGAAAACTCGGAGGGAAAGTTGCCGTCGGCGACATTCAGGATGTGCACCGCCTCCCATTCCTGCCCTTTCGCCGAGTGCACGGTGGAGAGCACGAGGTAGTCCTCGTCGAGGTATGGCTCGCCCGAGAGGTCGCTCGTCGCGCTGGGCGGATCCAATGCCATCTCGGTCAAGAACAAGGACCGCTCCGGAAATTGCGCCGAGATTCTCTCCAATTGCACCAGATCTCCGGCCCTGACCTGGGCCGCGTCGTAGATGCGCTCGAGGTGCGGCAGGTACCACTCGCGCACGCGCTGCACCTGCCCTGGCCAGGGCGACTCGACAAGCGCCAGCATGAGCTCGTCCATTTCCGGGGACGTGGTTTTCAGTGATTTCCAGGAAAACCCCTCAGCCTCGAAGCGAGTGAAGACGCGCGCCGCGCCCCCGGGGCCGACGCCGGGCAGAAGCTGCAGCGCACGGAAAGCGGCGACGCGGTTGCGGGGGTTGTCGGCCCAGCGCAGCACCGCGAGCAGGTCCTTGACGTGCGCCGCCTCGAGGAACTTGAGCCCGCCGTACTTCACGTACGGGATGTTGCGCCTCACGAGCTCGAGCTCGAGCGTGTCGGAGTGGTGCGAGGCGCGGAAGAGCACCGCCTGGTTCCTGAGCAGCACGCCGCGCTCGCGCGCTTCGAGCACGCGCGTCACCACGTACTGCGCCTGCCCTTCGTCGTCGGCGACCGTGACGTAGCGTGGCTTCGCGCCGAGCTTCTTCTTCGAGTAGAGGTTCTTGCCGATGAGCGCATTCGCGGCATCCAGAACCTGCTGCGTGGACCTGTAGTTCTCTTCCAGGGGCACAACCGAAGAATTGAACTGCCTCTGAAAGCCCCGGATGTTCTCGATCGTGGCGGCGCGGAACGAGTAGATCGCCTGTGCGTCGTCGCCTACCACGGTCACGCCCTCGCCCGAGGGCTTGAGCCGCTGCAGGATCCCGGCCTGCAGCACGTTGGTGTCCTGGTACTCGTCCACCAGCACGTGGTCGAAGCGCGCGCCGATGTCGGCGGCGAGCCCCTCGTCCTGCATCATCGCGTGCCAGTAGAGAAGGAGGTCGTCGTAATCGAGCGCCTGATTGCCGATCTTTCTTTCAACATAAGAACCGAACAATCTTTTCAGCTCCGCTTCCCATTCCGCGCACCAGGGAAACATGAGCGCGAGCGTGTCGGCGAGCGGGCGCTGCGTGTTCACGCGGTGAGAGTAGATCGCGAGGCAGGTGTCCTTGCGCGGAAAGCGCTTCTCGGCTTTGGAGAGCCCCTGCTCGTGCCGCACCACGTCCATGAGGTCCGCCGCGTCGCCGCGGTCCAGAACGCTGAAGCTTTCGGCGAGGCCGAGCTGCTTGCAGTAGTTCCGGATCAGGCGGTTCGCGATCGAATGAAACGTGCCGGACCACGGCAGCCGCACTTCCTTCTTCACTTGGGCGACGATGCGGTTTGCCCTGCGCGTCATCTCGAGCGCGGCACGGCGCGTGAACGTCAGCAGGAGGATCCGCTCGGGCGAGGCGCCCTGCAGGACGAGGTGCGCCACCCGGTGCGCCAGCGTGTTGGTCTTGCCCGTGCCCGCGCCGGCGATGATCAGCAGCGGGGCGGCCGGGGCGCAGGCGGCTTCGCGCTGCGCCGCGTTCAATTTGTCGAAGGCCGCGGCCGTGTCCACGGCAGCGCACTATAGGCGAGTACTGTATATTTGGCCAGTGCCTAAAATGCCATTTTTATGGCAAAGTATTTGCCATGAAAACTGCCCTCGACGCTGCCGGCCGGCTTGTCATTCCCAAAGCCCTGCGAGTTGCGCTCGGCCTGAAGCCAGGACAGGAGTTGGAGATTCGGGCCGGCGACGGCCGCCTGGAAATCGAGATCCCCGCCACGCCAATGCGGCTGGAGAAACGCGGCAAGGGGATGGTCGCGGTCCCCCAGTCCCGGCTGCCTCAGCTGACCGCCGAAGAAGTGCGCGCGGCTCTCGAGCGGGTGCGGCGCTAAAACGCCCGCCGTGTGAGAGCCGCAGACACCAGCGTCGTGGTGGCGGCGTTCGCTTCTTGGCACGAGATGCACGAACGGGCGCGGGTGGCGCTCGATGACGGTTTGCGCTTGCCCGAGCACTGCGCGCTCGAGACTTACTCCGTACTTACGCGGCTTCCCGCTCCCCACCGCGCGCCGGGAGACGTGGTGCGCGATTTCCTAAAGGCGCGTTTCCCTGACCCGTTCCTCCGGCTGGCCCCAGCCGCCTACCGGGCTTTTGTGCTGGGCCTGTGGGACCGCGAAGTAACAGGCGGTGCCGCATACGATGCGCTCGTGGCTGCTACAGCGGCGGAGCATTCTGCGCAACTCATTACCTGCGACCGGCGTGCGGCCCTCGTCTACGAGCGTTATGGGGTAAGTACCGAGATCCTGGAGGCATAAAAAAAGAAGCCGTCCGAAGACGGCCTCTCAGGGGTGAGCCATTATCCAAGGGAGGGAGGATGAATGGCTCGGGGGGAAGACCTCACTGTACGCATCGGCCGGAGGCTTGTCTGTCACCCGGCACGCCTTTTTTGTGTAGAGGGAATTCTACAAGCCCCCGCCCCGTTATAGTGGCGGGGCCATGGCGGCGGCCGTTTATGACGCAATTGTGATCGGCACCGGCCAGGCGGGCCCCGCGCTCGCCGCGCGCCTCGCCGGCGCCGGCCGTAAGGTGGCGGTCATCGAGCGGCACAAGTTCGGCGGCACGTGCGTGAACG
>DATADT010000460.1:0-5627 GCA_036258355.1 Burkholderiales bacterium | reverse complement strand
CGCTCGGCAAGATGGCTGCGGAAAGCGGTGGCCAGTTCTTGAGCAGGCCGATGTGCGCGAACAGGCTGTTCAGCATGTGGAAGAAGATGCCGAGCATGATGCCGAGGAACACCTTGACGCCGAGCATTCCGGCGCGCGCGTGCATGTAGGCGAAGGGAAGCGCGAGCGCCATCATCACGAGTGCCGCCAGCGGATAGAAGAGCTTCTTCCACAGCGCGATCTCGTAGCGCTCGGTCTTCTGCCGGTTGCCCGCGAGGTGCTCGGTGTACTTGTGCAGCGCCCAGGCGGACATGCGCTCGGGGCGCACGATCAGCGCGTCGAGCATGTCGGGGCTGACGCGCGAGCGCCACTCCACGCGCGGCTGGCGCTCGATGCGCGGCCCCTCGGGCGTGAAATGTGTGCGCGCCACGTCGTGCAGCTGCCAGATCCCGCCGCCGGCATAGTCCGCGCGCTGCGCAAGCGTGATCTTCTGCAGCCGGTACTCGGTGTCGAAATCGTAGATGCGCACGCCCACGAGCTGGTTCGTTTGCCGCGCCTC
Organism: Burkholderiales bacterium; assembly: GCA_036258355.1. GTDB lineage: Bacteria > Pseudomonadota > Gammaproteobacteria > Burkholderiales > SG8-39 > SCGC-AG-212-J23. Next base: position 5,089 of record DATADT010000460.1, on the reverse strand, counting down.
GCGCACGTTGATGAACGAGCCCTCGTCCTTGAACCACAGGCCCGAGCGCAGGTCCTGGCCGATCGCCGAGCTCATCGCGCGCAGCTTCACCTTCTGCGCCTGCTCCTCCGCCCACGGAGCGATCCATTCGCCGATGACGAAGGTAAGCACGACGAAAGCGAGGCCGATCCTGGCAAGGGTGAGCGCAGCGCGCCGCGGGGATAGCCCCGAGGCGCGCATCACGGTGTACTCCGAATTGCCGGCGAGGTGCGAGAGCACGTACAGCGTGCCGATCAGCACCACCACCGGAAAGAGCTCGTAGGCGTGCGCCGGCATCGAAAGCAGCACGTGGGTAAACACCTGGCGCAGGTGGTAGTTGACCTTGCCCAGGTCCGCGAGCTCGCGGATCAGGTCGAAGAAGCCGAAGAGCCCCAGGAACCCGAGCATCACGAACCCCGTGGCGGCGTAGATCTGCCGCGCGAGGTAACGCTCAAGGGTGCGCACGCGCGCCTATTTCCCGAGCCGCAGCCGGATCAGCTGCATGCGCTGCGCGAACAGGAAGACGAGCAGCGCAATCATTCCCGCGTGCACCAGCCAGCAGCCGATGCTGAAGTCCATGCGGCCCTGCGCGACGCGCGCCTGGCTTACGCTCAGGAGGTTGGAGTACACGATGTAGGTGAGCAGCGCGAACAGCAAATTCGCCGAGCGCCCGGCGCGCGGGTTGACGAAGCTCATCGGGATCGCAAACAGCACGAGCACCAGCGCGGAGATCGGGATGCCCATGCGCCACAGCAGCTCGCCCAGGTTCTGGTTCGTCGGGTTCCCGATGAGCGCCCAGGTCGGCAGGTTCTTGTGCGTCGGCACGACTTCCTTGCCGTCCTTCATCTCGATGCGCGCGGCGTAGCGGTCGAACTCGGTGACGCGGTATTCGGGGTCGCCGGGCGCGCCCTCGTAGCGCCGACCCTTTTCGAGCACGATGAAGCGGTCGCCGTTCGACCCGCTCTCGGTATGGCCGCTGCGGCTCATGCTGACCCCGCTTCTCGACTGCTGGACCGAGCTCACGAAGACGTTCTGCACCGCGCTGGAATCGTCCGACACCGACTCGACGAAGAACACCCGCGTCCGGTTGGCGGTTTCGCCGAACACCCCGGGCGTGACGCGCGACACGTCATCGCGCTTCTCGAGCTGGGAGGTGTACTGAGCCGCCATCTGCGCTGCCCACGGCGAGATGAAAAGCGAGAGCGCGCCGATCACCGCGATCTGCGGCAACGCGAACAGCAGCACGGGCTTGAGCCACGCCGTGAGCGGCTGCCCGGCGCCGAACCAGATCACCATTTCGGAGTCGCGCCAGCTGCGCGTCATCGTGAGCAGCACCGAGATGAACATGGTGAGCGACAGCAGCACCGGCAGCGCGCCGAGCGCGAAGAATGCGAGGAACGCGAATACCGCGTCGGTCGGAAACTTGCCGCCCGCGGCCTGGCCGAGCAGGCGGATGAGCCGCGTGGTGACCCCGATCGCGAACAGCGTCATGAACACCGCGCCCGCGAGACCTGCGAATTCCCTGAGCAGCGCCCGGTGGAAGATCATGCGATACTTTCCGCCCGTGAAATTTAGCATAAAGGCGCTCTCGCCCGAGACGGCGAAGACCGGCTGCGTGGTCGTCGGCGTTCATCAGGGAGGCGAGCTCGGCGCCGCGGCGCGCCGCCTCGACCAGGCGTCCAAGGGCGCATTGAAGGAAGCGCTGCGCGACATCTCCGGCCGGACCGGCTCGACGCTGCTCCTGCGCACGCTGCCCGGCGTCGCGGCCGAGCGCGTGCTGCTGGTGGGCCTGGGAGAAAAGCCCGCCAAGGAGGCGCAGTTTCGCGACGCGGTGCGCGCCGCGGGCAACGCGCTCAAGGAGCTCGGCGCCAAGGACGCGGCGCTCTACCTGGTCGACATGAAAGTCGGCGGGCGGCCGCTCGGCTGGAACGTGCGCCACGCGGTGCTCGGCATGGCCGACGCCTTCTATCGCTTCGACCAGCTCAAGACGGAGAAAAAGCCGCCCGCGCCCGCGCTCGCCGAGGTCGTGCTTCCGCTCACCCCGAAGCCGGAGCTGCGGAACGCGCTGCGCGAGGCCATGGCGACTTCGAGCGGCACTGCGCTCGCGCGCACGCTCGGCAACCTGCCCGCGAACATCTGCACGCCCTCGTATCTCGCCGAGGAGGCAAAGAAGCTCGCGCGCGAGTTGAAGCTCGGGCTCGATGTGCTCGAGCGCAAGGACATGGAAAAGCTCGGCATGGGCGCGTTGCTCTCCGTCGCGCGCGCCTCGCACGAGCCGCCGAAGCTGATCGTGCTTCGCTATTCGGGCTCGAAAGGCAAGAAGCCCCTCGCCCTGGTCGGAAAAGGGATCACCTTCGACACCGGCGGCATCTCGCTCAAGCCCGCGGCCGAGATGGACGAGATGAAGTTCGACATGTCGGGCGCCGCCGCGGTGCTCGGCGCGCTGCGCGCGCTCGCCGAGATGCGGGCGCCGGTGAACGTGGTGGGGATCATTCCGGCGTGCGAGAACATGCCGGGCGGGCACGCTTCCAAGCCCGGCGACGTGGTGACTACGCTCTCGGGGCAGACCGTCGAGATCCTCAACACCGACGCCGAGGGCCGCCTGATCCTGTGCGACGCCCTCTCCTATGCGGAGCGCTTCAAGCCCGACGTCGTCATCGACATCGCCACGCTGACCGGCGCGTGCGTCATCGCGCTCGGCCATGTGGCGACCGGCCTCTTCGCGAACGATGAGAAGCTCGCCGACGAAGTGCGCGCAGCCGCCGACGACGCGTGGGACCGGGTGTGGCGGATGCCGCTCTGGGAAGACTACCAAGAGCAGCTGCGTTCGAATTTCGCCGACATGGCCAACATCGGCGGCCGTCCCGCCGGCAGCGTCACCGCGGCCTGCTTCCTGTCTCGCTTTACGAAAAAGCTGCGCTGGGCGCATCTCGACATCGCCGGCACCGCATGGAAGAGCGGCCGGGAGAAAGGCTCGACCGGCCGGCCGGTGCCGCTGCTGGTGCGCTTCGCCCTGCGACACGCGGGGCGCAAATGACTAATATCGACTTTTATTTCAATGCGGAAGACAGGATGCAGGTCGCCTGCCGGCTCGCCGGCAAGGCGATGAAGCAGAACCAGCGCCTCCTCATCTACGCGCCCGACGCCGAGATCGCGAGGCGCATCGACAAGCTGCTCTGGACCTGGCCCGCCACCGGGTTCGTGCCGCACTGCCCGGCGCATGCGCCGCTCGCCCCGAAGACCCCGGTGCTGATCGCCTCCGGCGACGAGATGCCCGAAGGCTGCGAGGTGCTTCTCAACCTCGGCGCTGAGTGCCCGCCGCACTTCGAGCGTTTTTCGCGCCTTCTTGAAGTCGTCGATACCACGGACCGCGAGGCGGGCCGCAACCGTTATCGCTACTATCGCGAGCGCGGCTACAAGCTGACGAACCACGACCTGGCGCAGGAAGATCCAAGCCAATGAGCGATGAGCTGATCAGGCGCGTGGACGCGCTCGTGCGCCCCCAGGAACCTTCGGCCGCCAAGGGCGAAGTGCCAGTGCTCACCGACATCGTGACCGAGGAGCGTGCACCGCGGCGCCCGGTGGACGACGCACCGGAGGCGCTCGCGCGCGAGCTTGAGCGCGCGGTGCTCGAGCGGCTCGAGCCGGAGATCAACCGCGTCATCGAGGAGCGTCTCGGGCGCGCGCTCAACACCGTGCTCGGCCAGGCGGTCGAAGGCGTGCGCGGCGACATCACGGTGGCCGTGCGGCAGACAGTGCGCGAGGCGGTGGCCGCCTCGGTGACGTTCGCCCTGCCGCCGAAAACCCCGGAGTGATCGACAAGAGCTTCAACCCGGCGGCGATCGAGCAGCGCTGGTACGAGCGTTGGGAAAGCGCGGGCTATTTCCGCCACCGCGACCCGAATTTGCCGGGGGCGACGCCCGCGTACTGCATCCAGCTGCCTCCGCCCAACGTTACCGGTACGCTGCACATGGGGCATGCGTTCCAGCAGACGCTGATGGACGCGCTCATCCGCTACCACCGCATGCGCGGCTACAACACCAACTGGGTCGTGGGCACCGACCACGCCGGCATCGCGACACAGATCGTGGTCGAGCGGCAGCTCGAGGAAGAGGGCAAGACCCGCCACGACCTCGGTCGCGAGAAGTTCGTCGAGCGCGTGTGGCAATGGAAGCAGCAGTCGGGCTCCACCATCACGCGCCAGATGCGCCGCCTCGGCGCCTCGGCGAACTGGACCTACGCGGATACGGAAGGACAGCGGGCGGGCTATTTCACCATGGACGCGCGCATGTCGCGCGCCGTGGCGGAAGTCTTTGTTCAACTGTTTGAGCAAGGACTGATTTACCGAGGCAAGCGGCTGGTGAACTGGGACCCGGTTCTCGGCACCGCCGTGTCTGACCTCGAGGTCGACACCGAGGAAGAAGACGGAAGAATCTGGACCATCCGCTATCCGCTCCGGGACGGCAGCGGCTCGGTCAGCGTGGCGACCGTGCGCCCTGAGACCATGCTCGGCGACGTCGCGGTCGCGGTGAACCCGAAGGACACACGCTTCACGCGGCTGGTGGGCAAGAAGGCGATCCTGCCGCTCACCGGCAGGACGATCCCGATCATCGCCGACGACTACGTCGATCCCGAGTTCGGCACCGGAGCAGTCAAGATCACCCCGGGCCACGACTTCAACGACTACCAGATCGGCAGGCGCCACGGCCTCGAGCCGATCAACGTCATGACGCTCGATGCGCGCATGAACGAGCACGCGCCGGAGAAGTACCGCGGGCTCGAGCGCCTCGCGGCACGCAGGCAAGTCCTGGAGGACTTGCGGAAACAAGATCTTCTCGTCTCAGAAAAACCCTACAAGCTGCGCGTGCCGCGCTCCGGGCGCACCGGCGTGATCGTCGAGCCGATGCTCACCGACCAGTGGTTCGTGGCGATGGAGAGCCTCGCCCGCAAAGGGCTGCAGGTGGTGACGAAGGGCGAGGTCAGGTTCTTCCCCGAGCACTGGACCAAGACCTACAACGAGTGGCTCGAGAACATCCAGGACTGGTGCATCTCGCGGCAGCTCTGGTGGGGC
>DATADT010000459.1:0-4449 GCA_036258355.1 Burkholderiales bacterium | reverse complement strand
GCCGATGGCGTACGCGCCCCAGGCCATCGGATGGAACTGGAGCCTCATCGCGGCAATCCAGGCGCCGAGCGCCTTGCGCCGGCGTTCGCCAGCCGTCAGCACGCCCTCGCGCAACCGCAGTCCGTGGGCGCGCGCCTGCTGGAGCCAGCGCGAGCGCGTGGCGCTATCGGAGTCCTTCACCACGCCGAAGATCGTGGTACGAACGGGTGCGATGCCGCAAAAACCGAGCGTGGCCCGGGCGAGGCTGTTCAGCCCCGGCGACTTGTAGATCCAGCGGTAGACCCAGGTCGGGGTGTCCATCGTCGTGAGCAGGTGGGCCGTCTTGCCGGTGAGGAGCTTGTCCCAGCCGCCACCCTCCTCGTGCTCCTCGAAGGCAAAGCCGGGCATCAGCACCCGGTCGAGGAAGCCTTTCATCAGCGCGGGCATCGTGCCCCACCACGTGGGAAAGACAAACACCATATGTTCCGCCCAAGCGACCAGTTCGAGCGCCTCGCGAATGGCCGGCTCGAGCGGCTGGTTGCGGGGCGAGCCGGCGACCACGTTGGGGTTGAACCGCAGCTCGCAGAGGTCGAGCCGCTTCAGGTCGACGTCAGCTTTCCTCGCTCCGGCGACGAACGAATCCGCGAGCGCCCCGCACAAGCTGTCCTTGCGGGGATGGCCCAGAATGACCAGTACCTTGAGCGGTGATGGAGTCACGATCAGCGAACGCATTACGTTGCCGATTAATCCCACACTCCCCACGTTGAGCAACTCGATCCGCTGCTTCTCAATTCGCCGCTGCGCCGGCCGCGGCCGCGGTGTGACCGCCCGCTGCGGACGAGTCGCTTACCGACCCAAAGCAGGCACTCCTCGAGCTAGTCGTAACAAGCCGTCGTTAGGCGGGTTGTAGAGCAGGACTCATTTACTGCCCACCAGCCCGCTTCGCCGAAAAAGTGCAACGGCTTTGCGAGCGGCTCATACTCACAGCGCCTAATTGCCATGGTGGCCCGTGCGAGCGGGCAACTCGAGAACGCGGTCCCGCCTGGCGCGCGGCTTGTCCTTGCCGTGGCGCTCTCGTGTTTGCTCATAGCGCATCTGCGCCCACGGCTCTAGGGCACGCTTGAACCAGCTAGGTTGGTATCGACGCCGGAGGAACTGGCGAGCGTCCATCGAGGCCGCGCGGCTCAAGAACCAGGAGTATCCGCGGTTTCCGAGCATGCTATAGAGCGCGCGGTTCACGATCGACGCGCGCAGCCAGGGGTATAACTCTCGCCGCCAAAGAGTGTCGTAGTTCTCGCCTTCCATCAAGGCTCGTGCGGCGAGCACGCCCGAGCGCATCGCCAAGCGCATTCCGAATCCCCATAAAGCATCCTGGAAGCCCGCCTCCTCCCCCACCAAGTGTCTTTCGTCAGCATGCGCGCTCGTCTGAAGCCGGAAAGTCGCAACTCCGCCGTGGGGCTTTGGGTTGCGTATCTCCAGCCCTACCAGCCGCCGGAACGCCTCGACGGTGCGCTGGGCGTACACACGCTGGTGCTGAAATCCGCTGAACATGCAGCTCTTCACGGTCGCCTTGCCGCGCATGACGAGCAGGTAGGCATAGCCCTGCGGCGCGAGGGTGTCGTCGCAAATGAGCCAGAAGCCGTCAGCCATGTCGGTGTCAAAGTTATAGCCGACGGCGATCGCATCGGCGGCCTTCGGGCCGCCTGCGAGCAACGCAGGAGCGTCGAGCGGTCCTAAGCGGCTGTTAAACAGAACTGTCACGCCCAGCGCGCGTGCCTGCCGAAGCAGCGCCGTATCGAGGCTATGAGTACCCGGCCCTCGCTCGACCAGGTAAAAGATCGGCGTATCGCTTTGCATAATGTGCGCACGCCCATAAGGGTCGAAGGCCGTAGCTCGCCTGCACGGCAACATGTCGAAAGCAGTGCTGAGGCCCAGAGCCTCCAGCTCGACAATCACGTCCTGCTCCAGCGTCCAGCTCTCTAGTCCCTGCAAGTCGCGGCGGAATCGATAACCCACTGCAAGCCGCGCCTCGTGGACGATTACCTCTCGACCAGCAATTGCGAGGGTAATCGCAGCGGCAAGGCCGGCCGGGCCTGCGCCCGCGATGTGGACCGGCCTGCCGTGCACAAGCAGCGGCCCGTTCATGGCGCTCATCCACAATTCGGAGCTCGCGCGCATGACGCGCTTTCAGGTAGGTGGGCGGCTCGGCTTTGCGTCGAAGTCGTGTCGGATGCGCCGCACGTCACCAGCCTGAACCGTCATGTAGGTGAGATACGGCTTGCGCGACCCGCTGCGAACCTCGATGCGATGCATTCCCGGCTCGAGATCGAGCGTCGTGATCGGCGGTGTCGTGCCGTAGTGCTTGTCATCAATGTAGATCTCGCCGTGCGGCGATACCGCGATGATGAGCGTCGCCGTGCCGCCAGGCTGCTGCTCCGGAAGGTTCGCTGTGGGTTGCGTCGCCCGCGGGACCTTCTGCGCCGGCGCAGTGCCGGCTGCTGCAGGTTGCTCAGACGCGCGGGCGACCAACTTCTCAGTTTGCGCCGATGGGCTGGGGTCCGCCGCGAGCGGTTCCGGCGGCATAGGCTTCGGCGCGGACATGGTGCCTAACGACTCTTGCTCCGCTCTCGCATCATCCACTGCGCGCGGTGGCGATGCCTGCGGCGCAGCGGGCGCAGTCGCGGATTCCTTGGGCGCCTCGGCCGCAGGCGGAGGCGCGGCTGGGCGGGACGGCGCGGGCGCTGTTGGCGGCGCTTGTTGCACACGACTCGCATCGATGCGTCGTTCGGTGGGGCCTGACGAGTAATGCAAGACGACGGTAAGGCCAATAGCGAGCACGGCGAGCACGAGGGCGAGCGTCGCGAAGATTGCAGGCCGCGATCCAGAGGACCGTTCCGGCTCGGATTGGCGGTCCATCATGAACATCGCCTCGCGCTCGTCGAACGCCTCGCCGTCGGGTCTTTGATTGCGGTATTGGAACTCTCCGCCAGCCGGTGACCGCGGGAACCGAGGGGCATCCTGCATTGGCGCACGGTCGCGGAATCGGTTCGGGTCGGGCGTCCGCAGTCTGGGTTCGGGTTCGGGTGGCGGTTGGGGCGCCGCCGGCTCCGTCTGATCGCGTGGCCGGAAGCGAATGGCTTCGTGCATCACCTCGCGGTCGCGCAATCGGTCTGCACCGGGCGTCCGCAGCATAGGCTCGGGCCCGGCTGGCGGCTGGGTTACAGGCGGTTCGTCGGTGTCGGCGGTCGCGCCCGGTCCCAGCCCGAGCTCTTCCTCGAGGCGCTGCAAGTCGCGGAGCAGGATGCGCGCGCCGGGCAACCGGTTGTCCGGATGCCGGGCGAGCATGCTGAGAACAATCCCGTCGAGTGCACGTGGAACGTGCGGGTTCACGTCGCTCGGCAGCGGCGGCTCGGCAAGAAGAATTTTCTCCATGATTTCGTTCGGCGAGTCGCCTTCGAAGGGTGGCCGGCGAGTGAGCATCTCGTAGAACACGGCGCCGAGCGAGAAGATGTCGGACCGATCGTGGACCGGGTCGCCGCGCACCTGCTCGGGGGACATGTAGCTCAGACCGCCGACGCGCTGTCCGGAAAGTATCGCTGCCTCGCCGAGCCGCCCGATGCCGAAATCACTGATCTTCACGCCGTCGGAGCGCAAGACAATGATGTTCGACGGCTTGACGCCCCGGTGCACCACTCCTTGTTCATGGGCATACGCAAGCCCGCATGCGATGTCACGGGCGATCCGGATCGCGCGCGCGATCGAGAGCGGCCCGACGTCGAGGATTTTGCGCAAGCTCTCGCCCTCGAGCAGCTCCATCGCGACGTACGCGGTGCCGCCAGCTTCACCGGCGTCGTGGATCTTGACGATATTGCGGTGCCTCAGGCGCCAGGCAGAGCGCGCGTCCTTCAGGAAGCACTCGGCAAGGTTCGCGTTGGGCTTGTTCAATAACGCGGGATCGAGGGTCTTCAGCGCAACGACCGCACCCGTGAACCGATCGCGCGCCGCGTAGACCGCGCCTAACGCGCCGCGTCCTAGCTCATGGAGAATTTCGTAGCGTCCAAGCGTGTTCCTTTGCGTCACCATTGGATCGACGGCGATATCAGAAGGCATCATGCGGCCCTTTGCGATAGCGGCACGCGCGCGCATAGCGTTGCGCCGCCGCTTGCGTGGATCGAAGTCTCCAATACACAAACGCAAATAAGCTTACGCGCCGGCTCCCCATTGGTTCAACGCAAACGGGCATCCGGTGTTGCGGCAACGACACATCCTCCGGCGCCCGACCACCGCGAAGCGGCGAAGATGGCCTACGAGTGATTACGCGCATTCACTCGTTAAGCGATTGATCCAGCTATGAGCAGTACAGGCTTACCCACTCGATATGGTCAGCAATATGGGCATGCCGTATTCGGGATAGCTCTAGGCCTTCCACCCCATCTGAAATCCGGGAACCCCATGACGCATACATGCGGG
>DATADT010000458.1:0-2636 GCA_036258355.1 Burkholderiales bacterium | reverse complement strand
GGCGATGCTGATCCGCGCCGACGAGGTGACCGAATGACGTGGGCCTCTGGCAGAATGCGCACATGTGTGTTTATGTGCCTGGACGGAGGCAATGATGGAAGACACGGTGCGCTGGTCGTTGAAGGTGTCGCGCGAGACGGACGAGGCGCTGCGCGCCCATCTGGGGCGGGCCGGCGGGCGCAAGGGCGACCTGTCGCGCTTCGTGCAGGAGGCGGTGCGCGAGCGGCTGCGCAGGGAGCCGCGCGCATCGGGCAAGGCTCCCGCGGCGGCGCGTCCGGGCAGCCGCGAGGACCTTGCGCGGGCGCTGCAGGATATTCGCCAGAGCACGCGCAAGCTGTCGAAGGCGCGGTTCGAGAAGCTGGTCGCCGAAGCCGTAGCCTATGCGCGCGCCCGCCGCTGACGGGTGCTGGTCGTCCTCGACACCAATGTCCTGCTGAGCGCCCTGCGGGCGCAAACCGGCCCACCGGCGCGGATTCTCGACGCGTGGCGCGCGGGCCGCTTCCGGCTGGCGACGAGCCGGGAGCAGATCGAGGAATTCAAGCGCGCTGCGCGCTATCCGAAGCTGCGGCCGTATCTTCCGCGCGCCGCGATCGGCCGCGTGGTGAGCCAGCTGCGCACGGCGGAAGTGCTGCTCCGGCGGCTGCGGCGCGCCGGCGATTCGCCGGACCCGGGTGACGACTACCTGCTGTCCATGGCGCTCGCGTGCAGCGCGGATTTTCTCGTTACCGGCGACAAAGCGCTGCTCGCCATGCGGCGCGTCGGGGCTACGCGGATCGTCTCGGCGCGCGACATTGCCGCGGTTTTCGCGCGGATGAAGTGATCCAGTGAACCGCCGCGAGTGCGTTCTCGCTATTGCCGGAGCGTCTCGTGCTCGCGGCGGATGAGGTGATAAAGTGACCCGAGCGGAGGACAGGGCCTGAAACCCGTGGAGCCCATCGTCGAGAAGCACCCCCCGGCTGCTGCCCCTGCCGCGGCCGGCCGGGTGTACCGCGGCCGGCTCTTCCGCAAGTACTTCCTGCTGGTCCTCGGCCTGGTGTGCGGCGCGCTGCTCATTTCGGGCGGCATTGGCCTGTACTTCGCCTACCAGGAGAACAAGGAAGCGCTCGCTAGCCTGCAGCGCGAGAAGGCGGCGGGCGCGGCGGCGCGCATCGAGCAGTTCGTGAGCCAGATCGAGCAGCAGCTCGCGTTTGCCGCGCTGCCGCAGCTCGGCGCCGAGGGACTCGAGCAGCGGCGCATCGAGTTCCTCAAGCTTCTGCGCGTGGTGCAGGCGGTGACCGACATCGCGCAGATCGACGCCAAGGGGCGCGAGCAGCTCGCGGTGTCGCGGCTCAAGATGGACACCGCCGGCGCGAACGAGGACCGCTCGCAGGAGCCGGCGTTCAAGAACGCGCGCCCGGGCCAGACCTGGTTCGGGCCGGTCTACTTCCGCAAGGAAACCGAGCCGTACATGTCGATCGCGGTGCGCTCGGGCGGCGAATCGGGGCCGGTGACCGTGGCCGAGGTGAACCTCAAGTTCATCTGGGACGTCGTCACGAAGATCAAGATCGGCCAGAAAGGCAAGGCGTACGTGGTCGATTCGAGCGGCTACCTCGTCGCCGACCCGGACATTGGCCTCGTGCTGCGCAAGACCGACCTCTCCGGCCTCGAGCAGGTGAAGGCGGCGTTCGCCCCCGGCGCCGACGACTCGCTCGCGATGATCGCGAAGGATCTCGCCGGCAACGATGTCCTCACCGCGTACGCGCCCATCGAGCCGGGGCGCGAGGCTGCGGCCCAGGGCAAGCCCTGGAGCCAGCTCGGCTGGAAGGTGTTCGTCGAGCAGCCGGCGAGCGAGATGTACGCCGCGCTCGACGCCAGCCTCTGGCGCACCGTCGCGCTGATCGTCGCGGGCCTCGTGTTCTCCGCGCTCGCCGCGCTCTGGCTCGCGCGCAACATGGTCCGCCCGATCAGCGTGCTGCAGAAAGGCGCGCAGAGGATCGGCGCGGGCGACCTCGAGCAGAAGATCGACGTGCACACCGGCGACGAGCTCGAGGCGCTCGCCTCGCAGTTCAACCGGATGACCGAGCAGCTGCGCGAGTCCTACGCCGGCCTCGAGCGCAAGGTCGAGGTGCGCACCGCCGAGCTCACCGAATCGCTCGCCTACCAGACCGCGACCGGCGAGATCCTGCACGTCATCTCGAGCTCGCCGACGGACGTCCAGCCTGTCTTTGACGTGATCGGCGAGCGCGCAGCGCGGCTTTGCGAAGCCAGGTTCGGATGGGTTTTCACCTTCGACGGCGAATGGATTCGCGTCGGCAGTCTTTTTGGCAGTGATCCGCAGAGCGTGGAGGCGTTTCGCCGCGAGTTCCCGATGCGCAGCTCGGCCCAGTCGGTGGTCGCCAGAACGATACGCAGCGGCTCGATCGTCCATATCCCGGACGTGCTGGCGGACCCCGCGTATCCGCTCAAGCCGGTGGCCGAGCAGACCGGGTTTCGCGGCGCGCTCGGCGTGCCGATGATGCGCGAGGGTCAGATCGTCGGCGCCATCACGGTGGCCCGCGCCGAGGCGGGATTGTTCAGCGACAAGCAGGTCGAGCTGCTCAAGACCTTCGCCAGCCAGGCGGTGATCGCGATCGAGAACGTGCGCCTCTTCAACGAGA
>DATADT010000457.1:0-4924 GCA_036258355.1 Burkholderiales bacterium | reverse complement strand
ATCGCCCCGTCCATCTGCGCCGCGCCCGTGATCATGTTCTTGATGTAGTCGGCATGCCCCGGGCAGTCCACGTGCGCGTAGTGGCGCTTCTCGGTCTGGTACTCCACGTGCGCCGTGTTGATCGTGATGCCGCGCGCCTTCTCCTCCGGCGCCGCGTCGATCTGGTCGTAGTTCTTCGCCTCGCCCCCGTACTTCTTCGCCAGAATGTGCGTCATCGCCGCCGTCAGCGTGGTCTTGCCGTGGTCCACGTGACCGATCGTGCCCACGTTCACGTGGGGCTTGGTGCGCTCGAATTTGCTTTTGGCCATCTAAGTTTCCTGGTAACTCTTTCGTGTGCTGAAACTCGTCCTGCTTACTTGGTGCCCATGACGCGGATTGAACGCGTGACCTCTCCCTTACCAAGGGAGTGCTCTACCACTGAGCTACATGGGCAAAACCTGGAGCATGAGTAACTGGAGCGGGTGAAGGGAATCGAACCCTCGTCATAAGCTTGGAAGGCTTCTGCTCTACCATTGAGCTACACCCGCCTGTCTTCACCCGAAAAAAATTCCGACCGCCGCAACGTTTCAGTCCCGAGCGTCTGGTGGAGGGGGTTGGATTCGAACCAACGTAGGCGCAAGGCCAACAGATTTACAGTCTGCCCCCTTTAGCCGCTCGGGCACCCCTCCGGCGGAACCTGAAATTATGTGAGTTATCCGACGCTTGGTCAAGGTTCTTGCGGGAGAAGTCACGTTCCGTAGCGGGTCCTGGATTCCAGCGACCCGAGCGCCGCAAGCGCGCTGTAGCAGGCAAGCCACGAGGTCTTGGGGTTTTCGGGCGCCGGTACGTTCTCCAGCACCACGCTCATGCGCCCGGCGGCGCCGGACACGCGAATGGTATGGGTGTTGAGGCTAAGTGCTGGGTCCGCAACCACTTCCAGCCGAGTGCGGTCCATGCCGACGCCGGCGAGCGCGAGCACCGCCGCGATGTTCACGTTCTGGGGGAAATGGGGCACGCCCTGGCGGGCCGGTCCTTCGAACAGCGTTTTCGGGGCGCGCAACTCGCCGAGGTCGATGCCGAGCTTCTCCACGTAGGCAATTCCTTTCCACGCCGCGGGCGGTTTCGCCACCCGGATGGAAACCTCATTCACGCCGGCGAGGCAGGCGGTCTTCAGAGCGTCCAGGCCGCCGATCCCCCCCGACGGTACGTAGAAGAGAGCCCCGCTCGCCGCGGCTGCCCGCTCGGCGGCGGCGCGCAGCGCGTCGTCCGCGAGCGCCCCGGCCGAGAGCACGACCACGCTGACGCCCGCCTCGAGCAGCGGCACGAGGTGCTCGCGCACCGCTTCGTGCGAAGCCGCCTCGAGCACCGCCGCCGGGCGCATCGCGAGCAGCCGCTCGCGGCCGATGACATACGGAACGGAAAAATTACGCGCGAGCGCCGCGCCGCGAGACTGCGGCCCCCGGCCTGCTAGCGCGACGACTTCGATCCCCGGTGGGCGATGCTCGAGCACGAGCCGCGCGATGGTCCCGCCACCGAGTAACGCGACGCGCATGGTTCTCTCCAGTATGATTGCCTCCACTGGGAGGCTGAAGTGCGTATCGCGATTCTAGAAGACGATCCGGACCAGCTGGCGCTGCTCAGGCGCTGGATTGCCGAGGACGGCCACGACGTGCACGCCTACCTCACCGGGCGCGAGGCGATGAAGCAGGCCGGCCGCGAGAGCTTCGACCTGTTCATGCTCGACTGGCAGGTGCCTGACGTGTCGGGAGCCGAGGTGCTGATGTGGGTGCGCGCGAACGTGTCGAAGAGCGTGCCGATCCTCTTCGTCACGGTGCGCGACTCGGAGCAGGACATCGTGTTCGCGCTCGAGCACGGCGCCGACGACTACATGGTGAAGCCGGTGCGCCGCCAGGAGCTGCTCGCGCGCGTGCACGCGCTCCTGCGGCGAGCCTATCCGAGCGAGGAGCAGAAGCAGCTTTCCTTCCCGCCGTTCGAGATCGACATCCAGCGCGGCGAGGTGCGCAAGGACGGGCAGCGCATCGAGCTCACGCCCAAGGAGTTCGAGCTGACGGTGACGCTCTTCCGCAATATCGGACGGCTGCTCTCACGCGGCCACCTGCAGGAAACGGTGTGGGGCCGCACCGGCGATCTCGCCACGCGCACGGTGGACACGCACGTGAGCCAGGTTCGCAAGAAGCTCGATCTACGCCCTGAATCGGGCTACCGGGTGGTGCCGATCTATAACTACGGCTACCGCCTGGAGAAGATCACCCCCGGGCCCTAGGGAAGGTCTGAAGAAGTCGCCCCCGCGAAGGCGGGGCCCACTTTTTCTTTCTGAAAATCATGGGTTCCCGCGTTCGCGGGAACGACCACTTGCCGCTTTTTCAGAGTTTCCCTAGTCCGGTACCCCGATATTCCCCCACTCGGGGATACCCTGATCAAAAAATAAGGGGCAGGCTTTGGGGCCTGCCCCTTGGAGTCAGCCCGACGGTATTGGAGGAGGAGGAGGAACCAACCGGGCTGCTGCAACGCAACAAATGTTACGGCTTTGCTCGGGAGCTTAGAATACCCGCATCAAGTAAAACACTTTTGCTATTTTGGCAAAGATGCCCAACGCCTTGCAGGAGATTACTGTTTTCGCACGGATCGTCGGGACGGGCAGCCTCTCGGCGGCGGCCCGCGACCTCGGCATGTCACCGGCTGTGGTGAGCCGGCGCCTAGCGGCGCTGGAGGCCAGGCTCGGGGTGCGGCTCCTGAACCGCACCACCCGGAGCCTGCACCTCACCGACGAGGGGGCCGCCTACTACGAGACCTGCAACCGGGTGCTTGCCGACATCGAGGAAGCCGACGCCGCGGTGACCGCCGGGCGCGCCGAGCCGCGCGGCGTGCTGCGCGTCGCGCTTCCCGCCGCGTTCGGCCACCAGCACGTGGCGCCGCTCGTGCCGAAGTTCGCCGAGCGCTATCCCGACGTGCAACTCGCGCTGAGCCTTTCGGACCGCACGGTGAACCTGGTCGAGGAGGGCTTCGACCTCGCGGTGCGCATCGCCGACCTCGCCGATTCCTCGCTCACTGCGCGCAAGCTCGCGCCGAACCGTCGCGTGGTATGCGCAAGCCCCGCGTACCTCGCGCGCCACGGCGAGCCGCGCACGCCCGAGGACTTGCTGAAGCACAACTGCCTCTCGATGGATTTCACCATGAACTGGGACTACCGCGACCCGGACGGAAAAGCCGGCTCGGTGCGCGTCTCGGGCCGTTATGCCTGCGACAACTGGGAAGTGCTGCGCGTATGGGCGCTCGCCGGGCTCGGGGTCGCGCTCAAGTCGACATGGGACGTTCGCCGCCACCTCGAGGACGGGTCGCTCGTCTCGCTACTTCCGCGCTATACCTTCGCGAGCGACGTGGCAATCTACGCGGTCTATCCTCATCGCCGTTACCTGCCGGCAAAGACGCGTGCCTTCATAGAATTTCTCGCCGAGTCTTTCGGTCCTGAGCCATACTGGGACCGCCCGGCGGGAAAATCGCCGAAGCCGCGAATCAAGGCGCGCGCTGCTGTCTAAGTAACCATGGATTTGGCAAAAGCAAGCCTCGAAGACAAATACACGCTGCCGAGCGGCCGCGTGTTCCTCACCGGCATGCAGGCGCTGACCCGCCTGATGATGCTGCAGCGCGAACGCGACGCGCAAGCCGGGCTGAATACCGCCGGTTTCGTTTCCGGCTACCGTGGCTCGCCGCTCGGCGGCTTCGACCAGACGCTCTGGCGGGCGAAGGCTCACCTCGAGCGCAGCCACATCCGCTTCCACCCGGGCCTCAACGAAGACCTCGCCGCCACCGCCATCTGGGGCACGCAGCAATTGAACCTCTTCCCCGGCGCGAAGTACGACGGCGTGTTCTCGATGTGGTACGGCAAGGGCCCGGGCGTCGACCGCTGCGGCGATGTCTTCAAGCATGCGAACGCCGCAGGCACCTCCAGGCACGGCGGCGTGCTCGTCCTCGCGGGCGACGACCACGGCGCGAAGTCTTCGACGCTCCCGCACCAGTCCGAGCACATCTTCAAGGCCTGCCTCATCCCGGTGCTCAATCCGTCCAACGTGCAGGACTACCTCGACCTCGGGCTGCACGGCTTCGCGATGAGCCGCTACTCGGGCTGCTGGGTCGCCTTCAAGTGCGTCACCGACATCGTCGAATCGGGGGCGTCAGTTGAAGTGGATCCAAACCGGATTCAGGCAAAGATCCCGCAGGACTTCCACCTTCCTCCCGACGGGCTGAACATCCGCTGGCCCGACGGCATCCTCGAGCAGGAAGCGCGCATCCTCGACTGGAAGGTCTACGCCGCGCTCGCCTATACGCGCGCGAACGGCCTGGACAGGATCGTTTTTGATTCCCCAAAAGCAAGGTTGGGGATCGTCACCACCGGAAAATCTTTCGGCGACGTCATGCAGGCGCTCGCCGATCTCGGAATCACCGGGAAGGTCGCCAGGGACATCGGGCTTAGGGTCTACAAGGTCGCGATGTCCTGGCCGCTCGAGCCGACCGGCGCGCGTCGCTTCGCCGAGGGGCTGGAAGAGATCCTGGTGGTCGAGGAGAAGCGGCAGTTGATCGAGTACCAGATCAAGGAAGAGCTCTACAACTGGAAGGAAGGCGTGCGCGCGCCGCGCGTGGTCGGCAAGTTCGACGACTCGGGCGAGTGGAGCCGCTCGGGCGGCCAGCCCGCCGGCACGTGGCTCCTGCCCGCGCACTACGAGCACTCGCCCGCGATGGTGGCGAAGGCGATCGCGCAACGGCTTTCGAAGCTGAAGATGGATGCGTCGCTCGGCAGCGAGTTCAAGGAGCGCCTCGCATTTTTGGAATTCAAAGAAAAGCTATTGAGTCGTCCGCGAGTCACGGCCATCCGGCAACCTTATTTCTGCTCCGGCTGCCCGCACAACACCTCGACCCGCGTGCCCGA
>DATADT010000456.1:0-21838 GCA_036258355.1 Burkholderiales bacterium | reverse complement strand
GCGTTCGCGGAGAACCGCGACCCGGTCGCCGGCCTGCAGGAGCGAGACTTCGAGCAGCTCTTTTCGCGCATCGCCAACCTCGCGCCGGCGCCGGTCGGTCTCGGCGCGAGCTGGCGATGACCTACCTATAGGAGTGGCCTCATGTACAAGCACATCCTCATTCCTACCGACGGCTCCGAGGTCGCGGAGAAGGCCGTCGCCCAGGGCATCGAGTTCGCGCGCGAGGCGAAGGCGCGCGTTACGCTCTTCACCGCCGTGCCCGAGTACGAGCCGCCGAGCGAAGCGCAGGTGTTCGCGCGCCGCGTGGTTTCGATCGCGGACCATGCGCGCGAGTCGGAGGAAACCGCCAAGCGCATCCTGGCGCATCCCTCGGACCTGGCGCGCGCCGCGGGGCTACAGTTCGACACCGATTACGAACAGAGCAACCAGCCCTGGCAGGCGATCGTGAACGCCGCCAAGCGCCACGGCTGCGACGCGATCTTCATGGCTTCCCATGGACGCAAGGGCCTGTCGCGCCTGGTTCACGGCAGCCAGACCGTCGACGTCCTCACGCATTCGGACATTCCCACGCTCGTCGTGCGCTAAAGCGGCGATTGCGCCTCGGTTTGCTTGATGTGAATCAAGCGAATTTGCGTGCGCGTCTCTAGAGTTGGATCGCAAAGGAGAAGCACAAGATGGGCTCCACGGTGAGCCGGCAGCAGGTTTCGGTCGTGACGCTGAGCACGATCGCTTTCACGGTGTGCTTCGCGGTGTGGATGATGTTCGCGGTGATCGGCATCCCGATCAAGAAGATGCTCGATCTCAACGAGACTCAGTTCGGGCTGCTCGCGGCGACGCCGGTGCTCACCGGCTCGCTCATCCGGCTGCCGCTCGGCATGTGGACCGACAAGTTCGGCGGCCGCATCGTGTTCTTCCTGCTGATGCTCTCGACCGTGCTGCCGATCTGGCTGATCGGCGAGGCGAGCGAGTTCTGGCAATTCCTCGTGCTCGGCCTCTTTGTCGGCCTCGCGGGCGGGTCCTTCTCGGTCGGCATCGCCTACTGCGCGCGCTGGTTCGACACGCGGCACCAGGGGTTCGCCATGGGGATCTTCGGCGCCGGCAACTCCGGCGCCGCGGTCACCAAGTTCGTCGCGCCCGCGATTCTCGTCGCGTACGGCTGGACCATGGTTCCCAAGGTGTACTCGGTGGCGATGTTCGTTACCGCGCTCGCGTTCTGGTTCTTCACCTATACCGATCCCGCCCACGTCCACCGCAAGAAGATCACGATGAAGGACGAGCTCAAGGCGCTGAAGGACCCGAACGTCTGGAAGCTCTGCCAGTACTACTCGATCGTATTCGGCGGCTACGTCGCGCTCTCGCTCTGGATGACCAAGTACTACGTCACCGAATACGGCTTCGCGATCACGAGCGCGGCGCTGCTCGCCGCGTGCTTCTCGCTGCCCGGCGGCGTGCTGCGCGCGATCGGCGGCTGGATGTCGGACAAGTGGGGCGCGCACCCCGTGACGTGGTGGGTGATGCTGCTCTCCTGGGTGTGCCTGTTCTTCCTCTCCTACCCGCAGGCCGACATCGTGGTCCGCACCACCAAGGGCGATCTCACGTTTCACGTGGGCCTGAACGTGTACGTGTTCACCTTCCTCATGTTCCTGATGGGCATCGCCTGGGCGGTCGGCAAGGCCTCGGTCTTCAAGTACATCTCGGATGAGTACACGCACAACATCGGCGTGATTTCCGGCATCGTCGGCCTCGCCGGCGGCCTCGGCGGGTTCCTGCTGCCGATCATGTTCGGCGCGCTCGTTGACCTCACCGGCGTGCAGAGCTCGATCTTCATGCTGATGTGGGGCATCACGCTCGTGTCGCTCGTCTGGATGTACTGGACCGAAATCGTCCCGCTGCGCGCGCGCCAGCGCGCGGCCCGCCTCGTGGAGAAACCGGCATGAGCACGCGAGCGCTGCGCGAGAACCTCGGCAAGACCCTCACCGTCTGGACCCCGGAAGACAAGGCGTTCTGGGCGCGCGAAGGGCAGGCGATCGCCAACATCAACCTCTGGATCTCGATGCCGGCGCTGTTCCTCGCCTTCGCGGTGTGGCAGCTCTGGAGCGTGGTGGCGGTGAACCTGCCGCTGCTCGGGTTCAAGTTCACTGCGAACGAGTTGTTCTGGCTGGCAGCGGCGCCGGGTCTGTCGGGCGCGACGCTGCGCATCTTCTATTCCTTCATGGTGCCGGTGTTCGGCGGCCGGCGCTGGACGGCGATCTCGACCGCGTCGCTCCTCATCCCCGCGCTCGGCATCGGCGTCGCGATCCAGGATCCCTCGACCAGCTACACGACGCTGCTCGCGCTCGCGCTGCTGTGCGGCTTCGGCGGCGGCAACTTCGCCTCCAGCATGGCCAACATCAACTTCTTTTTCCCCAAGGAGCGCAAGGGCTCGGCGCTCGGGCTGAACGCCGGCCTGGGCAACCTCGGCGTCTCGGCGGTGCAATTCCTGGCGCCGCTGGTGGTCGCGGCGGGCGTGTACGGCCCGCTCGCCGGCGCGCCGCAGACCGTCGTCACCCCGGCCGGGCAGACGGTGCAGATCTGGGCGCAGAACGCCGCTTTCGTCTGGGTGCCGTTCATCGTCGTCTTCACCGTCGCGGCGTGGATCGGCATGAACGACATCGCCGACGCGCGCGCCTCGGTCCGCGAGCAGGCCGTGATCTTCCGCCGCAAGCACAACTGGCTGATGTGCTGGCTCTATCTCGGAACTTTCGGCTCATTCATCGGCTACGCCGCGGGCTTTCCGCTGCTCATCAAGTCGCAGTTCCCCGGCGTGAACCCGCTGCAGTACGCCTGGCTCGGCCCCCTGGTGGGCGCGGTGGTGCGCCCCTTCGGGGGCTGGCTTGCCGACAAGCTGGGCGGGGCGGTGGTCACCTTCTGGAACTTCGTCGTCATGGCGGCCGCGGTTGCCGGCGTGCTCTGGTTCCTGCCTTCGGGCGGTTCGGGCGGCAGCTTCCTCGGCTTCTTCGCCTGCTTCATGGTGCTGTTCCTCACCACGGGCATCGGCAACGGCTCGACGTTCCGCATGATCCCGGTGATCTTCCTCACCGAGCGCACGCGTGCGGCGGCGGGCAAGGGAAAGGACGCCCAGGAGCAGGCGAGCAAGGACGCCAACAAAGAGGCGGCCGCAGTGCTCGGTTTCACTTCCGCTTTCGCCGCCTATGGCGGCTTCTTCATCCCGAAGAGCTACGGTACGTCGATCTCGCTCACCGGCGGCCCCGAGGCCGCGCTCTACGTCTTCATCGTCTTCTACCTCACCTGCATCGCGCTCACGTGGTGGTACTACAGCCGCAAGGGCGCCGAGATGCCTTGCTGAAAAAAATGAGCCATTTTCTCGACCGACTGAAATTCCTCGCCGAGGCGAGGGAAACCTTCTCCGACGGCCACGGCGAGACGCGCCGAGAGGACCGCACCTGGGAGGACGGCTACCGCGCGCGCTGGAGCCACGACAAGGTGGTGCGCTCGACCCACGGCACGAACTGCACCGGCTCGTGCTCGTGGAAGATCTACGTGAAGGGCGGCATCGTCACCTGGGAAACGCAGCAGACCGACTATCCGCGCACCCGGCCCGACATGCCGAACCACGAGCCACGCGGCTGCTCGCGCGGCGCCTCCTACTCCTGGTACCTCTACAGCGGCAACCGGCTCAAGTACCCGATGGTTCGCAGCTCGCTGCTGCGCTTGTACAGGGAAGTGAGAAAGACGAGCGACCCCGTCGCCGCGTGGAAGGCGATCGTCGAGAACGATACGTCGTACAAGAAGCAGCGCGGGCTCGGCGGCTTCGTGCGCGCTACCTGGGACGAGGTGAACGAGATCATCGCCGCGGCGAACGTCTACACCATCAAGAAGTACGGCCCGGACCGGGTGATCGGGTTCTCTCCCATCCCGGCGATGTCCATGGTGTCCTACGCCGCCGGCAGCCGCTATCTCTCGCTCATCGGCGGCGTGTGCATGAGCTTCTACGACTGGTACTGCGACCTGCCGCCCTCGAGCCCGATGACCTGGGGCGAGCAGACCGACGTGCCGGAGTCGGCCGACTGGTATAACTCGACCTTCATCATGATGTGGGGCTCGAACGTGCCGCAGACGCGCACGCCCGACGCGCACTTCATGACCGAGGCGCGCTACCGCGGCACCAAGGTGGTCTCGGTGTTCCCGGACTACGCCGAAGGCTCGAAGTTCGGCGACCTGTGGCTGCACCCCAAGCAGGGCACCGACGCCGCGCTCGCCATGGCGATGGGGCATGTAATCCTCAAGGAGTTCCACGCGAGCGGGAAGAGCGAGTACTTCCGCGAGTATTGCCGACAGTACTCCGACATGCCGATGCTGGTGCGGCTCGTGAAGCAAGGCGAGCGCTACGTCCCGGACCGCTTCCTCCGTGCCTCTGATGTTGATCCAAAAGAAGCAAATAATCCGGACTGGAAGACGGTGTGCGTGGACGACGCCACCGGTCAGCTCGCGGTGCCGCACGGCTCGATCGGCTTCCGCTGGGGCGAGAAAGGCAAGTGGAACCTTGAGCAGAAGGCGCTCAAGCCGCGGCTCTCACTGCAGGGCGGCGAGACAGCGATGGTGGCCTTCCCTTACTTCGGCGGGATCGCGCACGAGCACTTCGCGGCAAACGCGCAGCAGGACGTTCTATTGAGAAGCGTTCCTGTGAAGAAGATCGGAGAGGGGCTCGTCGCCACGGTCTATGACCTGTTGCTCGCGCACTACGGCGTGGGCGATGCACGCTCCTACGACGACGACGTGCCCTACACGCCGGCGTGGCAGGAAAAGATCACCGGCGTGCCACGCACGGACGTCATCACGGTGGCGCGCCAATTCGCCGACAACGCCGACAAGACGCACGGGAAGTCGATGGTGATCATCGGCGCGGCGATGAACCACTGGTATCACTCCGACATGAACTACCGCGCCATCATCAACCTGCTCGTGATGTGCGGCTGCGTCGGACAGTCGGGCGGGGGCTGGGCGCACTACGTCGGACAGGAGAAGCTTCGCCCGCAGACCGGCTGGACCGCGCTCGCCTTCGCGCTCGACTGGGCGCGGCCGCCCCGCCAGATGAACTCGACCTCGTTCTTCTACGCGCACACCGACCAGTGGCGCTACGAGAAGCTCTCGGTGGCCGAGATTCTGTCTCCGCTCGCCGACCCCGCGCGCTACGGTGGAAGCCTGATCGACTTCAACGTGCGCGCCGAACGCATGGGCTGGCTGCCCTCTGCACCGCAGCTGCAGAGGAATCCGCTCGGGATCGCCGAGGAAGCGAGGAAGGCCGGGAAAGACGCAAAGGACTACGTCGCCCAGGCGCTGAAGAGCGGAGCTCTGAAGATGAGCTGCGAAGATCCCGACCATCCCGACAACTTCCCGCGCAACCTGTTCGTCTGGCGCTCGAACCTGCTCGGCTCCTCGGGCAAGGGACACGAGTACTTCCTCAAGCATCTCCTGGGCACGACGAACGGCGTGCAGGGCGGCGAGACGGTCGCGGGCACCGACGAAGTCGTCGCGCACGACAAGGGCCCGGAAGGCAAGCTCGACCTTCTGGTGACGCTCGACTTTCGCATGAGCACGACCTGCCTGTACTCGGACATCGTGCTCCCGACCGCCACCTGGTACGAGAAGAACGACCTCAACACCTCCGACATGCATCCCTTCATTCATCCGCTGTCGCAGGCGGTGGACCCGGTGTGGCAGTCGAGGAGCGATTGGGACATCTACAAAGGCATCGCAGCCAAGTTCTCCGAGATCGCCGCGCACCACCTCGGCGTCGAGAAAGACGTCGTGCTCACGCCGCTCATGCACGACACCCCCGGCGAGCTCGGCCAGCCCTTCGAAGTCAAAGACTGGAAGAAGGGCGAATGCGAGCCGGCGCCCGGCAAGACCATGCCCGCGGTCACCGTGGTCGAGCACGACTATCCGAACGTATACAAGCGCTTCACCTCGCTCGGGCCGCTCATGGCGAAGGTCGGCAACGGCGGCAAGGGCATCGCCTGGAACACGGAGCACGAGGTGAAGTTCATCGGGCAGCTGAACGGCCGCAACGGCGAGGCGCCAAGAATCGAGACCGATATCGATGCCTGCGAGGTAATCCTCGCGCTCGCGCCGGAAACGAACGGCGAGGTCGCGGTAAAGGCGTGGAAAGCGCTCTCCGAAATCACCGGACGCGACCACACGCACCTCGCCCGCCCGCGCGAGGACGACAAGATCCGCTGGCGCGACCTTACGGCGCAGCCGAGGAAGATCATCTCCTCGCCCACCTGGTCGGGCCTGGAGTCCGAGCACGTTTCGTACACCGCCGGCTACACCAACGTGCACGAGCTCATCCCGTGGAGGACGCTCACCGGGCGCCAGCAGCTCTACCAGGACCACCCGTGGATGCGCGCCTTCGGCGAGGCGCTGGTCGCCTACCGGCCGCCGGTCGACACCAAGACGGTCGCGCCCATGCTCGGCAAGCGGTCGAACGGCAACCCGGAGGTGGTGCTCAACTTCATCACCCCGCACCAGAAGTGGGGCATCCACTCCACGTACACCGACAACCTGCTGATGCTGACGCTGTCGCGCGGCGGGCCGATCGTCTGGCTGTCGGAGGCCGATGCCAAGCGCGCCGGCATCGTCGACAACGACTGGATCGAGGCCTACAACCTGAACGGCGCGCTCACCGCGCGCGCGGTGGTGAGCCAGCGCGTGCCCGAGGGCATGGTGCTCATGTACCACGCGCAGGAGAAGATCGTGAACACGCCGGGCTCCGAGATCATGGGCACGCGTGGCGGCATCCACAACTCGGTGACGCGCACCTGCCCGAAGCCCACGCACATGATCGGCGGCTACGCGCAGCAAAGCTATGGCTTCAACTACTACGGCACCATCGGCACCAACCGCGACGAATTCGTGATCGTGCGCAAGATGGGCGTCGTCGACTGGATGGATGGAGAACAATCATGAGACGCAGCCATCTGCTCGCTTTGAGCGGCATCGCGCTCGCCGCGCTCGCCGATCCATCGTTCGCGAACGAGGGGATCGCAACCGGCTTGCTCGTGTTCGCTCTCGGGCACTGTGACGGCATGGACGGTCCCGTGGTCACCCTCGCACGCAAGGCGCTGGAGGCGGGCAACGTGAATCTCGTGCTGCCGTGGGTGCGCAAGGAGGACGAGCCCGAGATCCGCCACGCCTTCGAGCACGCGCTCGCCGTTCGCCAGCTAGGCCCGAAAGCGAGGGCGCTCGCCGACCATCACTTCTTCGAGACGCTGGTGCGCGTGCACCGCGCCGGCGAAGGCGCGGGTTACACCGGCCTCAAGCCGGCGGGACGCGACCTCGGTCCGGCGATTCCCGCCGCCGATCGGGCGCTCGCGGAAGGCTCGGTGGAAGCCGTCATTACGCTTCTAAGCGAGGCCGTGCGCCAGGGCGCGCGCAAGCATTTCGGGGCAGTGGTGGCCCGAAGGAACTTCGATCCCGATGACGTCGCGGCCGGGCGGGCTTATGTCGAAGCGTACGTTCCCTACATCCACTACGTGGAGCGGCTCTGGCAGGCGGCCACCGGTGCCGCGCACGGCCACCATGCGGCGCACGGCGACGTCGCCGAGCACGCGGTTCACGAACATTGAAAGGCGACCTGTGAAGATTCGCGCGCAGATCGGGATGGTGCTGAACCTCGACAAGTGCATCGGCTGCCATACCTGCTCGGTCACCTGCAAGAACGTCTGGACCAATCGCCCAGGCATGGAATACGCCTGGTTCAACAACGTCGAGACCAAGCCCGGCATCGGCTATCCGAAGGACTGGGAGAACCAGGAGCGCTGGCAGGGCGGCTGGGTCCGCAACGGGAACGGCAAGATCCGGCCCAAGCAGGGCGGCAAGCTCGCGCTGCTCGCCAAGATCTTCGCCAACCCGCACCTTCCGGAAATCGACGACTACTACGAGCCCTTCACGTTCGACTACGAGCACCTGCACGATGCGCCGCCGTCGCAGGCAGCGCCGGTGGCGCGCCCGCGCTCGCTCATCACCGGCGAGCGCATGCAGAAGATCGAATGGGGCCCGAACTGGGAAGAGATCCTGGGCGGCGAATTCGAGAAGAGAAAGAAGGACTACAACTTCGAGAAGGTCGAGAAGGACATCTACGGGCAGTTCGAGAACACGTTCATGATGTACCTGCCGCGCCTGTGCGAGCACTGCCTGAACCCCACGTGCGTGGCGAGCTGCCCCTCGGGCTCGATCTACAAGCGCGAGGAGGACGGGATCGTGCTCATCGATCAGGACAAGTGCCGCGGCTGGCGCATGTGTGTGTCGGGCTGCCCGTACAAGAAGATCTACTACAACTGGGCGAGCGGCAAGGCCGAGAAGTGCATCTTCTGTTATCCGCGCATCGAGGCCGGGCAGCCGACCGTGTGCTCCGAGACCTGCGTGGGACGCATCCGCTACCTGGGCGTGCTGCTCTACGACGCCGACGCGATCGAGGCGGCGGCGAGCGTGGCCGAGGCAACCGACCTCTACCCGGGGCAGCTCGCGCTCTTCCTCGATCCGCACGACCCCAAGGTGATCGAGCAGGCGCGCAAGGACGGCGTGCCCGACGCGTGGCTCGAAGCCGCGAAACGCTCACCCGTGTACAGCATGGCGATCGACTGGAAGATTGCCTTCCCGCTGCACCCCGAGTACCGCACGCTGCCGATGGTTTGGTACGTGCCGCCGCTCTCGCCGATCAGCGCCGCCGCGAACAGCGGCGCGCTCGGCAGCTTCGGCGAGATCCCGGACGTCTCGCAGCTCAGGATCCCGCTGCGCTACCTCGCGAACCTGCTCACCGCGGGCGACGAGCAACCGGTGAAGGCCGCGCTCGAGCGCATGCTTGCGATGCGCGCCTACATGCGCGCGCGCACGGTCGAGAACCGCTCGAACGTCGCGGTGCTGCAGCAGGTGGGCCTGTCCGTGGCGCAAGTCGAGGACATGTACCGCGTCATGGCGATCGCCAACTACGAGGACCGCTTCGTGATTCCGACCAGCCACCGCGAGTACGCGGAGAACGCCTACGACCTGCGCGGCTCGTGCGGTTTCACGTTCGGCAACGGGTGCTCGGACGGGGTCACGGAGACGAGCCTGTTCGGCGGCAAGAAGAAGCGCACCATTCCCCTCAAGCAGGTCGCGTGATGAAGACGAACTTTCGCGCGCTGGCCGCACTGCTCTCCTACCCCGAGCCCGAGCTCATCGCGGCTCTGCCGGAGATCAGCAACGAAGTTTCTGGCAACCGGGAGATCCTGAATCTCCTTCGGGAATTCGAGAATCAACCTCTGCACGTCCTGCAGGAGCGCTACGTGGCGCTCTTCGACCGCTCGCGCGCGCTGTCGCTGCATCTTTTCGAGCACGTGCACGGCGAGTCGCGCGACCGCGGCCAGGCGATGGTGGACCTCGCGCGCACCTACGCGAGCCACGGGTTCCGGGTCGCCGGCAACGAGCTCCCGGACTACCTGCCTGCTTTTCTCGAGTTCATTTCGCTCCTGCCTCCCCCGGAGGGAAGAAATCTCTTGAATGAAACTTCCCATATTCTCCGCGCGCTGGGCGACCGCCTGGCGGCGCGCGGCAGCCGCTACGCGACGGTATTCGCGGCGCTGCTGGCCGCCGGCGGCGAGCCCGGACTCACCAAGGCAATCGCGCCCCGGCCGGTCGAGGGCGAAGAGAGCTCGCCCGCGGCGATCGACAAGACGTGGATGGACGAGCCGGTGACCTTCGGCGGGCCGCAGCCGGTGAAGTTCTACGCCCGGGGAGCCAGGCCATGAAGGAGTTCGCCCTGCAGTTCGTGTTCGGCATCTATCCCTACATCTGCCTCGCGGTGTTCCTCATCGGCTCGCTTATCCGCTTCGACCGCGACCAGTACACCTGGAAGAGCGATTCCAGCCAAATGCTGCGCACCGGCCAACTGCGCTGGGGTTCGAACCTGTTCCACGTCGGCATCCTGATGCTGTTCGTCGGGCACCTGTTCGGTTTGCTCACGCCGAAGGAGGCGTACAACGCGATCGGGCTCTCCACCCCGGCCAAGCAGATGCTCGCCATCATCGCCGGCGCCGTGTTCGGCGTCATGTGCCTCGTGGGACTCCTGCTCCTGGTGCACCGCCGGCTCGCCGAACCGCGCATCCGCGCCACCTCGACGCGCATGGACATCTTCATCCTGCTATGGATCCTGGTGACGCTGCTGCTCGGCCTCGTGTCGATCTTCTGGTCGCTCGGGCACCGCGACGGGTCGGTGATGGTGCTGCTCGGCCACTGGGCACAGCACATCGTCACCTTCCGCGCCGGCGCCGCCGACTTCGTGGGTGAAGTGGCCTGGATCTACCGCGTGCATCTGTTCTTCGGGATGACACTTTTCATGCTGTTTCCGTTCTCGCGCCTGGTGCACGTCTGGAGCGGCTTCGCCGCCGTCGGATATCTGACTCGGGCCTACCAGATCGTGCGTTCGCGATGAACGAGCATGCCAAGCCTGGTCTTGAGGAGTTCAGGGGTCTGCTACTTGCCCGGGCCTCGCCTGACTTATTGATGTAAGTCAAACGCCGGGCCTCGGGAAGACTCGACAATAGCCGCATGCGCGTCGTCCTCAGGCCGCTGCCAGTCGCCTACGCCTGCCAGGGCTGCCCGGAGTTCGGGCAGCGGGCGCGTGACTTCGCGGCGGCGCTAGACCGCGACAGAGTGGCGGAGATGGTGTGGCTCGGCGCCGCCAAGGAGCTCACCCCTACGCAGCGCTACCCAGTCTTCGCCGTGGACGGCTGCGGCAAGGGTTGCGCCCTGAAATGGCTGGCCGAGCACGGCGTCGCTGCCGAGGACAGCTACATCGTCACCTAGCCGCGCAGCAGCATCCGCAGGTCGTGCGCGAGGTCCTGCCCGATGCGGTCGTGCCGCACGAGCAGGCGCAGCTTGCCCTGCGGATCGATCACGTAGCTCTGCGCGCTGTGGTCGACGGTGTAGGTATCGCCCTGCTTGCGCTTGGCGAAGTAGATCTTGAACTCCTGGGCGACCTTTCGGGTCGCTTCCAGGTCGCCGCGCAGCCCGACGAACCCGGGGTCGAACGCGGTGACGTACTTTGCGAGCGAATCGAGCGTATCGCGCTCGGGGTCGACACTCACCATGAGCACCTGGACCCGAGCGGCGTCGGGGCCGAGCTCCTTCACTGCCTGCGCGATATCGGCAAGCGTGGTCGGGCAGACGTCGGGGCAGCGCGTGAAGCCGAAAAAGAGCACCACGGCCTCGCCGCGCCAGTCCTCGAGGCGCCGGGCCTTCCCGGTGTGATCGACGAGCTCGAGCGTGCGGCCGTACGGCGCCCCGGTGATGTCGGTGCTCTTGAATTGCGGGCTGGAATTGCAGCCCGCGACAAGCGCCAGGCTACAGGTAATGATCGACCAGAAGAGCCGCGAAAAGGAGCGCAAGGTAGGCGATCGAATAGCGGAAGGTCTTCCGCGCCACCGCGTCGCTGTAGGCGACGTAGATGCTGAAAGAATAAGCAGCGAACAGCGCGCCGAGCGCGACGGCCGCCGCGAGGTACACGACGCCGCTCATGTGGATGACGTAGGGAAGAAGGCTGACGGCAAAAAGAATCAGCGTATAGAGCAGGACCTGCAGCCGGGTGTACTCCTTGCCGTGCGTGACCGGCAGCATGGGCACCCCCGCGCGCAGGTAATCCTCCGTGCGGTAGAGCGCGAGCGACCAGAAGTGAGGCGGCGTCCAGGCAAAGATGATTAGAAACAGCAGCAGCGGCTCGATCGTCACCTCGCCGGTCACCGCCGCCCACCCGAGCACCGGCGGCATGGCACCCGAGGCGCCGCCGATCACGATGTTCTGCGGCGTCGCCGGCTTGAGCAGCACGGTGTAGATGATCGCGTAGCCGACGAAAGTGGCGAGGGTGAGCCACATCGTGAGCGCGTTCACGTGGTGGTGGAGAAGCCAAAGGCCGAGGCCGCCGAGCGCGCCGGCGAACGCAAGTGTCTGCGCCGCCGTGAGCTCGCCCTGCGGCAGCGGCCGCCAACGCGTGCGGCTCATGACCGCGTCGATCCTTTGCTCCACCAGGCAGTTCACCGCCGCCGCGGCACCCGCGACCAGCCATATGCCTGCCGTGGCCGCGAGGAGCGTGCGCAGGGGAACCATGCCCGGCGTGGCGAGGAACATGCCGATCACCGCAGTGAACACGATGAGCGCCACGACGCGCGGCTTGGTGAGCGAGTAGAACGCACGCAGGCGCTGCGCCGCGCTTCGGGGAAGAACGTGGGTATTCACTGGCAGAGCGAAAAGTCTAGCACGCCATGTTTCACCCGAACCGCGAGTACCGGAGCAGCCGCTGCAGATCCTTGATCATCCTGGAGGGATCCGGGTCGCGCGGGAAGCGCATCATCAGGTTGCCCAGGGGATCGACGAGGTAGATGTGATCGACGGCCTTGCCTGGAAACTCTTTCTCCGAAAGAACCGCGAGGCGCGTGCCCTCGATACCCGCGAGTATCTCTTCCCGCGGCCTGGCCCCGTCAGTGATCACCCAGAGCCGCTCCACTCGGCTCATGTCCTTGCCCTGGGCGCGGCGCACCTGGCGCATGTAGTACAGCTTCTGCTCGCAGCGCGCATCGCACGCGGAGGCGTCGAACATCACGAGCACCCATTTACCGCGCAGCGCCTCCAGCCCCGCAACGAGCGTCGGCGTCAGTAGCTCGCCGTAGTTCGACGGCGCGCCCGGCGACCAGCGCAGCAGGTATGCCCCGGTGCCGAGCACAAGCGGCGCTGCGCACACCAGCGCGACCCACAAAAGCTTGTTGCGAAAAAGGTTCATCTCTTTCGAAACGACAGCACCACGACGAGTACCACCGCAAGCGCGGCAAGCGAATACCACTGCAGCGCATAGGCTTGGTGCTTCTCGATACCGGTATCGTGCGGCGGCCAGTCGCGCACGAGGCCGTCGGGCAGGAAGGAGTGCTGCTCGATCACGCGCGGCGCGAGCGCAAGCCCAGTCTCCGCAGCGTAACCTGCGACATCCAATGTCTGGCGCAGCTTGCCGGAATTCTTCTCGATCGTGAGAACCCGGGGTAGACGCTCGAGAGCGATGCCCTCGATGCGCACCTCGCCGGCGGGCGTCAGCACCTCGGGTAGCGCGTCGCGCGTCGTACCAGCGGCGACCCAGCCGCGGTTGACGAGCACGTACGACGGCGAGCCGCGCAGCTTGAGCGGCGTCACGACCTCGTAGCCCGGCCGTCCGCGGCGTGTCTTGTTGTCGAGGTAAATGGTGCGTTTCGGGACGAACTCGCCGTCAACCGCGACGCGCTCGAGGCGCGCAGCCGCAGCGCGCTTTTCGTCGGCGCGCCCGCGTTGCCAGTTGCCGAGCGCGATCGCCGCGGCGCACGCCGCGGCGGCGAGGGCGAGCGCCCAGAGCCGCGGACGGAAAGAGTATCCTGCGCCCATGCGCTACGTGGTGATCGCGATATTCCTAGCCATCGTCGCGAGCCTCGGCTCGGCGGCGGTGTTCATGCTGCGCGGCCGCGGGGACTCGCGCCGGATGGCCCGCGCCCTCGCCTGGCGCGTGGGCTTGTCGGTGGCTCTCTTCGTGCTCCTGATTGCGGGCTATGCGCTCGGGCTGATCCGGCCGGGAAACCTATAGCCAGTAAACGAAGATAAACAGGCCAAGCCACACTACGTCGACGAAGTGCCAGTACCACGCCACGCCTTCAAAGGCGAAGTGGTGGTCGGGCTTGAAGTGGCCGAAATAGCAGCGAAACCAGATCACCGTCAGCATGATCGCGCCGATCGTGACGTGGAAGCCGTGAAAGCCCGTCAGCATGAAGAAGGTCGAGCCGTAGACCCCGGTGCTCAGCTTGAGGTTGAGATCGCTGTACGCGTGGCCGTACTCGTAAGCCTGCACGCCGAGGAAGGTCACGCCCAGCAGGATGGTGAGCGCGAGCCATAGGAGAAGCTTCGGCCGGTCGTTGCGGATGAGCGCCCAGTGCGCGAAGGTGACGGTGACGCCGGAGGTCAGCAGAAGCGCCGTGTTGAGCGCAGGCAGGCCCCAGGCGCCCATGATCTGGAACTTCTCGATGAAGTTCGGGCCGGCGGAAGGCCACTGGCCGCTGAAGCCGGGCCACATCAGCGCCTTGTGCTCCAGGCTCGCGAGGTCGGGCACCGAGTGGATTCGCGCCCAGTAGAGCGCGCCGAAGAATGCGGCGAAGAACATCACCTCCGAAAAGATGAAGAAGCTCATCCCCCAGCGAAACGACACGTCCTCCCACCGGCCGTACTTGCCGCCCTCGGACTCGCGGATCACATCGCCGAACCAGCGCACCATCATGTAGAGCAGCAGCATGAACCCCACGGCGATCGAGACCCAGCCGCCCTTCATGCCGTTGAACACGAACACGGCGCCGAGCGCCATGAGGAACAGCGAGGCCGATCCCATGACCGGCCAGGCCATCGGGTCGGGCACCGAATAGTGCGCCTGCTTGCCCTGGCTGGATGCGGTTTGCGCCATTCTCTTTTTCCCCTGCTTCCTTAGCTGACCACAACGCTGACGATGAAGCGCAGCGTCAGAATGAAAAGGACGACAAAGATCACCGCCATGACGATGACGTGCACCGGCTTGATGCTGGAGCGCTCGTGATCGGCCTTGCGGCGGATGCCGATCATGCCCCACAGCACGGCCTTCACGGTGTCGAGGAAGGAGGTCTGCTTCATAAGGTACTCCACTAGGTCTTCCCTCCCCTGCCCGCGACCTCGAAAAAGGTGTACGAGACCGCGATGGTGCTCACGTCCTTCGGCAGCTTCGGGTCGACGACGAAGACCACCGGCATGCGCCGCGTCTCGCCCGGGGCGAGCGTCTGGTGCGTGAAGCAGAAGCATTCGATCTTCTGAAAATACTCTCCGGCGTGCTGCGGCCCGTAGCTCGGCACCGCCTGGCCGGTCACCGGCGCCTCGCGCATGTTGACGATCTCGTACTCGACCATGGCGATCTCGCCCGGGTGCACTTTCACCTCGCTCACCAGCGGCCGGAAGCGCCACGGCAGGTTATGAGCGTTGGAGTCGAGCTCGATCGTGACGGTGCGCGAAGTATCGATCTGCGTGTTCACCACCTTGTCGGGCCGCTCGATGCTGTTGATCCCGAGCGCCACGCAAATCTGGTTGTAGAAGGGCACCAGCGCGAACGCGAAGCCGAACATGCCGACCGCCACGATGGCCAGCCGGCGCGAGAGCCTGCGGTTTTCGGCGGTGACGTTCACCTCAGCAACCAGTACTTGGCGATGATGCCCAGGAAGAAGGCCAAGGCTATCGAGGCGAGTATCAAAGCCGTCCTTGCGTTCTTGCTCACTTAACGATCGGTTGGGTCTCAAACGTGTGATACGGCGGTGGGGTGGGAAGATGCGTCCACTCGAGCGAGTCGGCGCCCTCCCACGGCCGCTGCGGCGCGGGCTCGCCCGAGCGGATCGTCTTCACCACGATGTAGAGGAAGAGGATCTGCGCGAGGCCCATGCCGAACGCACCGATCGAGGAGACCTTGTTCCAGGTCTCGAACATCAGGGGATAGTCCGCGATCCGTCGCGGCATGCCAGCGAGCCCGAGGAAGTGCTGCACGAAGAAGATCATGTTGAAAAATATGAGCGTCAGCCAGAAATGCCACTTGCCGAGCGTTTCGTTGTACATGCGGCCGGTCCACTTGGGCAGCCAGAAGTAAACGCCGGCGAACGCGGCGAAGAGCGCCCCCGCGACCATCACGTAGTGGAAGTGCGCCACCACGTAGTAGGTGTCGTGCATCTGGATGTCGATCGGCACGATGGAGAGCACGAGGCCGGTGAAGCCGCCGAGCGTGAACATGAACAGGAACCCGAGCGCGAACAGCATCGGCGTCTCGAAGGTGAGCGAGCCCTTCCACATCGTCGCCACCCAGTTGAACACCTTCACCCCGGTCGGCACCGCGACGAGCATCGTCGCGTACATGAAGAAGAGCTGCCCGGTCACCGGCATGCCGACGGTGTACATGTGGTGCGCCCAGACGATGAACGAGATGATCGCGATCGCCGCGGTGGCGTAAACCATCGACGCGTAGCCGAAGAGCGGCTTCCTCGAGAATGCCGGGATCACCTGCGAGATCACGCCAAACCCGGGCAGCGCGATGATGTAGACCTCGGGGTGGCCGAAGAACCAGAAGATGTGCTGGTAGAGCACCGGGTCGCCGCCGCCGGCGGCGTTGAAGAAGGTGGTGCCGAAGTGCCGGTCGGTGAGCGTCATGGTGACCGCGCCGGCGAGCACCGGCATCGCCGCCACCAGCAGGTAGGCGGTGATCAGCCAGGTCCAGACGAAGAGCGGCATCTTCATCAGCGTCATCCCCGGCGCGCGCATGTTGAGGATGGTGGTGATGATGTTGATCGAGCCCAGGATCGAGCTCATGCCGAGGATGTGCACGGCGAAGATGGTGAGGTCCATGCCGACGCCCATCTGCACGGTGAGCGGCGCGTACATCGTCCAGCCCACGCCCGGCGCGCCGCCGGGCATGAAGAACGACAGCACGAGCAGCGTGGCGGCGAACGGCAGCAGCCAGAACGACCAGTTGTTGAGCCGCGCGAACGCCATGTCCGGCGCGCCGATCATCATCGGGATCTGCCAGTTCGCGAAGCCGACGAACACCGGCATGATCGCGCCGAACACCATGATGAGGCCGTGCATGGTGGTGAGCTGGTTGAAGAAATCCGGGTCCATGTACTGCAGGCCCGGCGAGAAGAGCTCGAGGCGGATCCCCACCGCCATCAGGCCGCCGACCGAGAACATGATGAAGCTGAACCACAGGTACAGCGTGCCGATGTCCTTGTGGTTGGTCGTGGTGATCCAGCGCATGACCCCCTTGTAGGGGCCATGGTGGTGGTCGTGGTCGTGCGCGTGGTCGTGCGCGTGGGCGTGGTCGTGTGCGACTGAGCTCATGGATCTATTTCCTTCTTGCCTTGACTTCGGCGGGCTGGACCTCGCTCGCCTTGTTCCCCCAGGAATTGCGCATATAGGTGATGACAGCGGCAATCTCGGCGTCGGACAGCTGCTGCCTGAACGGCTGCATTGCGGTATTGGGCCGGCCGTTGAGCACGGTGTCGATCGGTTCCTGCTCGGCGCCGGTGACCAGCTTGTTGCCCGCGAGCGCCGGCGCCTTTATCGCCGGCATGCCCTGCCCGGTCGCCTGGTGGCAGGCGACGCAGTTCGCGGCGTAGATCTTTTCGCCGCGGCTCACGAGGTCGGCCAGCGGCAGCGGCTTGCTGTCGTCGGCGGGCGCTGCGGCGGCGGGCGCTGCGGCGGCGGCCGCCGGAGCGGCAGACGCGGGAGCGGCCGACGCAACCGGCGCCGGCGCCTCGGCGCCGGCAGCGACCTTCTTGCGCTCGCCCACCCACTTCGTGTACTGGTCCTGCGGCACGACGCGTACCACGATCGGCATGTACGCGTGCTCCTTGCCGCAGAGCTCGGTGCACTGCCCGCGGTAGGTGCCGGTCTGCTCTGCGCGGAACCAGGTGTCGCGCAGGAACCCGGGAATCGCGTCCTGCTTGGCGCCTAACGCCGGTATCCACCAGGCGTGGACTACGTCGCCGGCGGTGGTGATCACGCGGATTTTCTTGCCGACGGGGACCACCATCTCGTTGTCCACTTCGAGCAGGTAGTTCTCGCCCTTGGGCGCCTTGCCCTCGATCTGGTCGCGAGGAGTGGCGAGCGTGGACACGAAGCTGATCCCCTCGCCTTCGCCGCGCAGGTAGTCGTAGCCCCATTTCCACTGGTAGCCGGTCACCTTGATGGTGAGATCCGGGGCGGAAGTGTCCTTCTGCGCGATCACCACCTTGGTCACCGGCCACGCGATGATGACGAGAATCAGCGCCGGGATCACGGTCCAGAGGAGCTCCACGGTGGTGTTCTCGTGGAACTGCGCGGCCTTGTGGCCGATCGACTTGCGGTGCGCGTAGCACGCGTAGAACATGAAGCTGAACACGCCGACGAAGATCACCAGGATGATCCACATGATCACCTGGTGCAGGATGTCGATGTCCTGCGCCATCTTCGAGGCCGGCGTCTGGAAGTACCAGGCGATCGCGTGCGCGGCGCCGGAGGCGGCGCACGCCGCCAGGCCCGCTAGAATCGAAATTAGCTTGCTTCCCTTCATGCAGTTCTTCCCTGAATGAGCTTTCTCTTCAGCTCGGCGGCGAGCTCGGCGCGCGCCTCGGCGCCCAGATGACGGCCGACCTCGAGTTCTTCTCTCGCATCGCGCAGCACGACGCGCCCCTGCTCCATCGATACCCTCGCCCCGTTCAGCTCGTAGCGCGCGATGCGTGCGCCGTCGGCGACCTCGATCCGCAGCCGCCCTGCATCGAGCTCGAGGCGCTCGTAGTCCGCGGCATGGCGCGCGTACAGCGCGAACGCCGTGCCGAGCAGCAGCACTTCCAGGCCGGCGAACGGCAGGACCAGCCACGCGCCCGCGGCGGCGAACCCTGCGCCGATCGCGAGCACCAGGAACGAGAGCGCCGCGAACACCTTCGCCAATCCGGCCGGCGACATCGAGCAGTTGCGCTTCAGGGTACGGCTGAAGTGGAGCTCGCTCACGAAAAAAGTGAAAGTATCACAACCGGAATGCGCGCCTCAAGGCATGCGCTTGAAAATACGAACGCTTTTCGCTTCCGGTTCCGCCTTGCGGCCTTTCCAGGCGTGACCGTACACCACCTCGAACGAAGCGCGTCCCGGCAGCGCCGCGCGCAGCCGCTCTCGAAAAGCGCGCCCGCCCAGCCCGCGGCGCCGGTCGGCGCGCGCGCTCGTCTGGCCGCTCGCGCGCAGGTCGGCAAGAAGGTTCCCGCTCCTGCCGTAATCGACCTGGATCATCTCCATGTCCATGACCGGGGAAGCGAACCCGGCGGCGACCAGCATGTCGCCGAGGTCGTGCATGTCGATAAACTCGTGCACCCGCTCCGCGCCCGCGGCCGCGCGCAGCTCCTTGAGGGTGTCGGGCCCGAGCGTGCTGAACATGAGGAGTCCCTCCGGGGCGAGCACGCGCGCGAACTCGTGGAATGCAGGCAGCGGGTCGGCGAGCCAGTGCAGCGCCATGTTGGACCACACGAGCTCGAACGCCGTGGCGGCGAGCGGCAGGCGCGCAACATCGCTGCATAAGGGAATTGAATGCCTGCGGAACCAGCCGCGTCGGGCGGCCCGCAGCATCGGCAGCGCGAAATCGAGCGCTACGACGTCCGCCTTCGGGTAGCGCCGGGCGAGCTCGCGCCGCGGCGGGCCGCTCGCCGCGTCGAGGACGCGGCGCGGCGAGAGCTTCACGTAGTCGAGGCGCTCCAACATCCGCGCCGCCACCTCGCTCTCGAGCTTCGAGGACTTTGCGTACGTGGCGGCCGCGCGCTCGAACCTGCGCCGCACGGCGCGGGTGTCGATTTCAGCGGGCTTCTCCGCTACTTTATGTGGCGAGCGCCCGCTCAATCGCAGCGGCTACCGCAAGGATGCGCCGGTCGCTCATCGCCGGACCGCAGACCATGAGCCCCACCGGCGCAGCGCCGCGCGCATGGCAGGGGAGCGACGCCGCGCAGCCGTCGAGGAAATTCACCAGTCCCACGATGCCCAGGATGCGCATGTTCCAGCGGAAGTAAGCTTCGTCGCTCGCGTCCACCTCGGCGATCGGCGGCGCGATGCAAGGCAACGTCGGCAGCACGAAGGCGTCGAAAGGCTCGAGCGCAGCGCCGACTTCGCGCTGGAACGCGGTGCGCAGCAGGCCGAGATCAACATAGTCGGCGGCGCTCAGATCCTTTCCGGCGAGCACCCGTTTCGCCACGCGCGGGTCGTACTCGGAGAGGCGCGCGGCGTTCTTGCGGTGGATCGCGTAAGCCTCGGCGCCCGCGTAGCCGCCGCCCTTGAAGTACTCGCCCTGCCGGTCGAACGCGGGTACGGGTTTCTCCGCCACCACGGCTCCGGCACGCTGCAAGCGATCGACGGCATTCTCAAATGATTCTTTCACCTCGGGGTCGAGCCCTTCGCGCACCACGGTCTTCGGCAGAAGCAGCCGCAGCCCCTTCACC
Organism: Burkholderiales bacterium; assembly: GCA_036258355.1. Taxonomy (GTDB): domain Bacteria; phylum Pseudomonadota; class Gammaproteobacteria; order Burkholderiales; family SG8-39; genus SCGC-AG-212-J23. The sequence continues at coordinate 1,787 of DATADT010000456.1, read as the reverse complement.
GGCAGCTCGGGCAGCGGCTCGAGCGGCTCGCCGGCGAGGATCGCGTCGTACGCCACGCAGCACGCGACCGAGTTGGCGAGCGGTCCGACCGAGTCGAGCGTGTAGGAGAGCGGGAATGCGCCTTCGCGCGGCACGCGCCGCGCGGTCGGCTTGAAGCCGGTGATGCCGCAGAACGCCGCCGGGATGCGGATCGAGCCGCGCGTATCCGAGCCGAGCGCCATCACGCACATGCCGTCGGCCTGCGCCACCGCGGCGCCGGAGGACGAGCCGCCGGGAATCCGGCCGGTGTTGCGGTCCCAGGGATTTTTCGGCGTGCCGTAGTGCGGGTTGATGCCGGTAGTGCCGAAAGCGAATTCCACCATGTTGGTTCGCCCGACGAACACCGCGCCCGCGGCGCGCAGCCGCGCGACGGCCGCCGCATCCGTATTCGCTTTTTCATTAAGAACTTTTGAACCCGCCCGCGTGATGTCGCCAGCCACGTCGAACAAGTCCTTGATCGACACGGGCAACCCGTCCACCGGCGAGCGGCGCACCCCGCTCTTACGCAGCCGGTCGGAGTAATCGGCCTGGGCGAGCGCGCTTTCGGCGTACACCCTGACAAATGCGCGCGCGCCCTCTCCCGGGCGATCGGCGATGCGCTCGAGCGCCTGCTCGGTGAGACGGCGGCTCGATGTGCGGCCCGCGGCCAGGTCGGCTGCGAGCTGCGCTACAGTCCACATGACCCAAATAGTATGCGCAATTTCCCCGGACTACTGTTCGGCGGCAGCTGCTATCTGTGCCGCGGCGCGGCGGCCGACCTGCTCTGCACCGCCTGCGACGCCGACCTGCCGCGCCTTGCGGGGCCGCGCTGCCCGCGCTGCGCGCTCGACTCGCCGCGCGGCGAGGTGTGCGGGCGCTGCCTGAGCGAAGCGCCGCATTACGATGCGACCGTGGCCGCGCTCGCCTACGAATTCCCGGCCGACGCGCTCGTGCATGCGCTCAAGTTCCGCGGCGAGCTGGCGGTCGCAGGTTTTCTGGGCAAAGAACTACTACGCCGCATCTCGCCGGTCGAGGCCGACTACGTCGTTCCCGTTCCATTGTCCACCGCGCGGCTGCGTCTGCGCGGCTACAACCACGCTGGCGAGATTGCTCGACACATCGCGCCCCGCAAGCTGGAGCTGGCGCTCTGCGAGCGCGGCCGCGATACGCCGCCGCAGATGGACCTGCCGTTCGCCGAGCGGCGACGCAACGTGCGCGGCGCCTTCCGCTGCACGCGCGCGATCGCCCGCGCGAGCGTCGCGGTGGTCGACGATGTCATGACTACCGGCGCGACGCTCAATGAGGTCGCAAGAACGCTCAAGGACGCCGGCGCCGCGCGCGTGGTGAACTGGGTCGTGGCGCGCACCTTCAGGCAGGAGTAGACGCGCGACTGATGTTCCACGTCGTCCTCGTCAATCCCGAGATCCCGCCGAACACCGGCAACGTGATCCGGCTCGCCGCCAACACCGGCGCCCGCCTGCATCTGGTCGAGCCGCTCGGCTTCACCATGGATGACCGGCAGCTGCGCCGCGCCGGGCTGGATTACCACGAGCTAAGTAACATCGAGGTGCACAAAGATTGGCAGGCCTGCAAGAAGAGTCTCGGTGAGCGGCGCCTGTTCGCCTTGAGCACGCGCGGCACCCGCAACTACGCCGGCACGGAATTCCGCGTCGGCGATGCGTTCGTGTTCGGCCCGGAGACCAAGGGGCTCGGGCACGACATGCTGGAACAATTCCCGGCCGACATGCGGCTGAGGCTGCCGATGCTCG